>NZ_JAAFYZ010000021.1 GCF_018274385.1 Catenulispora pinistramenti
CAAAAACCCAAAGCGGCCCCGACACGAGGACGTCGGGGCCGCAGTCTTGTCCAGCAGCCAGCAGCCAGCAGCCAGCAGCCAGCAGCCAGCAGCCAGCAGCCAGCAGCCAGCAGCCAGCAGCCACCAGCCACCAGCCACCAGCCACCAGCCACCACTACCTCTCCGCCACCACTACCTCTCCGCCACCACTACCTCCCCGCCACCACTACCTCTCCGCAAGCAGCGCCGCGACCGCCGCGAGCCCATCCGCCCCCAGGTCCCGCGTGAACTCGTTCACATACAGCCCGATGTGCTGCTGCGCGACCTCCGGGTCCATCTCCTGTGCGTGCGCCATCACGTACTCGTGGGAGGCCTTCGGGTCGGCCCAGGCGTGGTCCACCGAGGCTCGGATCAGTTCGGTGAGCTCGGCCAGTGCCGCCTCGCCCAGGTCCTTGCGGGCCACGATGGCGCCCAGGGGGATCGGTAGGCCGGTCTGGCCTTCCCACCATTCGCCGAGGTCGGCGTGGCAGGTCAGGCCGAAGTTCTGGTAGGTGAAGCGGGCTTCGTGGATCACCAGGCCGGCGGCCACTTCGCCGGATGCGACCGCGGGCATGATCTCGTGGAACGGCAGTACCTTGATCTGCACTCCGTTCGGCACGTTCTGCTCGGCCCACAGCTCGAAGAGGCGGAAGGCGGTGGACAGCAGGCTGGGTACGGCGACCACGCCCCCGGTCAGTGCCTCGGCCGACACCGCGCCCTGGGACAGCACCAGGGGTCCGCAGCCGCGGCCCAGGGCGCCGCCGCAGTGCAGCAGTTCGTAGCGGTCCTGGATCAGGGGCAGGGCCGGGTAGGAGATCTTCAGGACGTCCGGGGCGTCCGCCTCCTGGACCCAGTAGTTGGTGATGTCGATGTCGGCGAAGGTCACGTCGAACGCCGGGGCGTTGGGGACCAGGCCGTGGGTCAGGGCGTGGAAGACGAACGTGTCGTTGGGACACGGGGAGTAGGCGATGGAGAGTTTTTCGGGCAGGTGGTTCGTGGGCGCGCCGACGGCGGCGCCGGACCCGGGGTCAGTGGCAGCCATAGCGCTGATTATGCGACGCCCGGCGCCTGGAGGGCGGCCAGGGTCTGGCCGACGGTGGCCAGGACGTCCATGGCTTCACCGATCCGCCACGAATCGCGGTCGCGTGGGCCGACCACGTTGGAGATCGCGCGGATCTCCACGAACGGGAGTTCGGCCATCGTCGCCGCGCTGGCCACGCCGTAGCCCTCCATGCCCTCGGCCGCCGCGTCCGGGTGCCGGGCCAGCAGTTCCGCGGTGCGCTCGGCGGTGCCGGTGACCGTGGTGGTGGTCAGTACGGCGCCGGTGACCACCTGGAGGCCGGCCTGGCTCAGCGCGGTGCCGATGCGGGCCGCCCACTGCTCGTCCGGCTGCTCCACGTGCGGGGCGAAGCCCAGTTCCTCGATCGGCAGGAAGCCCTCGGGGGAGTCGGCGCCGAGGTCGGCCGCGACCACCCGGGTGGAGACCACCACCGAGCCGATCGGGGCGCGCGGGGCGAAGCCGCCGCCGATACCGACTGAGAGCGCTAGTTTGTAGGGCTCGGAGGCCAGGACCCAGGCCGCGCCGGTCGCCGCGGCGGCGGGCCCCGCGCCGGTGACTATCACCGTCAGGCCGTCGGCGCGCCGCTGGAGCGCGTCGCGCTCGGCCCCGACGGCCGTCGCCAGCAAGAACTCGTACATTGGGTCACTCCCCGTCATCCCGATATGGATTGCGTGTCCGCCGTGCCGGACGCCGGGCGCCGGCCCGGTCTGCGGGCCGTGTTCGGCGATCGCTCACGGTTGGTCAGACTCCCAGACCCTGCGCAGGGTTGGGTGCCACGAACCGCAAATCCGACAGCGCCTTCAAGGTCACCACACAGACCGCCAGCAGGGCGACGGCCGCGACGATGAAGGCGACGGTCCCGTTGCCGTTTCCCGGGTAGGACATCGCGATCCCCAAACCGCCGCCGACCACCCAGGCCAGCTGCATCAGTGTCTCAGATCGGGCGAAGGCCGACGTGCGGACCCGCTCCAGGGTGTCCCGCTGGAGCAGGGCGTCCAGCGACAGCTTGGCCAGCGCCGCGCTCATCGCCGCGACCGCCGCCACGGTGAGGACCGTGATCAGGCTGTAGTAGAAGGCACAGGCCAGGACCGCACCGGTGGTCAGGGCCAGCATCGCCGAGATCACGCCCTCCGGGGCGCGCGCCTTGAGCATCGAGCCCAGCGAGGTGCCCACGGCGTTGCCGACGGCCGCGGCCCCGGCGATCATGCCGATCGCGACCAGGTCCTTGTAGCCGGCCAGCGGGTGGTAGCGGACCAGGAACGCCATGAAGATGGTCAGGAAGCCGGAGAAGCAGCGGAAGGCGGCGTTGGCACGCAGCGCCAGCATCACCGCCGGGCCCACCGAGCGCAGCCGCAGGTTCGGCATGGTCTCCTCCAGGCGGGGGTCCATGTTCCGGTCCCTTTTCAGCAGCTGCGCCTTCTGCTCGCCCTCGGCGGAGTCCACGTGCGAGGGCAGCCGGATGGCCAGGTAGGCGCCCAGGGCGAAGACCAGCGCCGCGCCGATCAGGCAGTAGGCCGCGCCCAGCTTGACCAGCAGGCCGCCGATCGGGGCGAAGGCGAAGGTGGCGATAATGCTGGCCATCGAGGTGCGCGAGTTCGCCTTGATCAGGGTGCTCCCGTGCGGGACCAGGCGGGGGATCACCGCGCTGCGGGTCACGCCGTAGGCCTTGGAGGCGGCCAGACAACCGAACGCCGCCGGGTACAGGGCCAGGTTGGCGTCGCCGTTCACGGTGCGGGCCATGATCAGGGCCAGCACCAGCCGGGCGGCCATGGTCAGCGCCATCGCGATCCGGCGGCCGTGGCCGAACCGGTCCAGCAGCGGGCCGATCACCGGGGCCAGCAGCACGAACGGCACCATCGTGATCACCAGGTACAGCGCCACCTTGCCGCGCGCCTGCCCCGGCTGCACCCCGAAGAACACCGACTGTGCCAGGGCCAGGGTGATCAGCAGGTCGCCGGCGGTGTTCACGGCGTGCAGCTCGATCAGCCGGGACAGCCCGGACTCCCGGGCCCCGCCGGCCTCGGTGTACTTGCGGATCCGGTGGCCCAGGAATCCGCCGACCTTGCCCATGGCGCGGCCGGTGGCCTCGGTGCCCTCGCCGACCCGGCGCAGGATCCGGGCCGCCTCGGACTCCGGGCGGACCGGGGTCAGCATCTCTATGTCGGCCGCCGACAGCTCCGGCGCGACCCCGGCCAGACCCGGCAGGGTCGCGGCCAGGTCGATGGTGGTCGGCAGGTCGTCGGGACCGTGGATCGCGGTCGGCAGGTCGTCCGGACCGTGGATCGCGGTCGGCGTGCCGTCCGGGTCCTGGGTGGGCATGGTGCGGGTCGGGACCGGGTCGCGGTGGTTGCCGCGCGGCGTTGAGGAAGCCGGCGCTGAAGAAGCTGAGGAACCGCCCGCGGGCAGTGTGTCGGCCAGCCCGGGGTCCGTACCCGGATCCCCGGCGCGCCGGGGCCGCTTGGGCGGCAGCGGCGGGGGCTGTGGGATCAACGGCCGGGTCCCCTCCGGGGCGTCGAACACCCGCGTCCGTTCCTCGCCGTCCCGATTCGGCGTCTGATCCTTGGCCACGCCCCTATCCTGCCCGGAAAAAGTGAACGTGGGGAGCCGATGATTCAATTGGGACCTCCCCGCGACCTCCTCGCCAGCGGCCCGAATGCGCCGTCCGGCGAACCGCTGTCACACGAACCCCCCGGGATGGGGGAGAATCGAGGCGTGAACGCCGCGACCGCCACCCCAGCCCGCACCGCAGACAGCCGGCCGCGCGCACGCCAGCCGGTCCTAGACCAGGTCTGCGCGGACGCAGTCGACCTGGCCCTGGCCGCGGCCGAGGACGTGGCCGGGATCGGCGAGGTCGGCCGACACGTCGGCATGCTCGCCGAAGGGGACCGGGTGGTCACCCACCTGTTCGAGTGCAAGGAACGCGGCTACCGCGGCTGGAACTGGGCCGTGACCCTCACCCGCGCGCCGCGCACCAAGTTCGTCACCCTGGACGAGACCGTGCTGGTGGCCGGCGACCAGTCGGTACTGGCCCCGGACTGGGTGCCCTGGAACGAGCGCCTGCGCCCCGGCGACCTCGGCCCCGGCGACCTGCTCCCGGCCGACGAGGGCGACAACCGCCTGGTCCCGGCCTACACCGGCGCCGACGAGGAGCGCCCGCAGGCCTACCGCGAGGTCACCCGCGACTCCCTGCCGCTGGTCGGCTACCAGCTGGGCCTGGGCCGGCCCCGGGTGCTGTCCCGCGAGGGCCGCGAGGACGCCGCCGAGCGCTGGCACGAGGGCGACTTCGGCCCGCACTCGCCGATGGCGCAGGCCGCCCCGGCCCGCTGCTCGGGCTGCGGGTTCCTGACGCCGCTGGCCGGGATGCTGGGCCAGGGCTTCGGCGTGTGCACGAACGAGATCGCGCCGAGCGACGGCCGCGTCGTGTCGCTGGACTACGGCTGCGGCGCGCACTCCGAGGCCGCGGTGGTGCCCGCCACGCATCCGACCTCCGAGCCCGTGGTCGACGAGTACGTGTACGACACCGTGACCTTCGGCGAGCGGGTGGTGGTGCCGGCCGACGAGGCTTCGCAGGCCGCTGCGGCCGCCGTCTCGGTCGCGGTGAGCGACCAGGTCGCGGTGCGCGAGCCGGCGGAGGTGGCCGAGGTGACTGAGGTGACTGAGGTAGCCGACGCTGATGGCGTCGCCGAGGCCGCAGTCGGAGTCGAATCCGGAGTCGAAGCCGAATCCGGGGCCGAATCCGCGGTCGAGGCCCAGGCCGCCGGTGTGGAAGTGGAAGAGCCCGTCGATGAAAGCTGACCCGCGATGCGTGACATGTGAGCGCCACCTCCCCTGAGCCCGTCCTGCGGGTCCGGCACGACAGCTGGACCCGCTTGCTCTACCTCCAGCTCGGCGCCTTCGCCTTCTTCCTCTACGCCTTCAGCCCCTCGATCAACCTGCTCAAGGACGACCTCCACCTCTCCGCGAGCGTGGCCGGCCTGCACAGCACCTGCTATGCGATCGGCGTCACCGGCGGCAGCATGTCCGCACCCTGGTACATCCGCCGGATGGGTGGCTCACGCCCCGCGCTGTGGTGGGCCCTGGTCGGCCTGTCGCTGTCGGTGGGCCTGTTCTGCGCGGTCCCGGCGCTTCCGGTAACGCTTCCGGCGGCGGCGATCTGCGGCGTCTTCGGGGCGCTGATGTGCATAGCCGTGCCCTCAGCGCTGTCGCGCGCGCACGGCCCCGAATTCGGCCCGGCCGCCATCACCGAGGCGAACGCGGTCGCCGCCATCGTGGGCGTCGCGGCCCCGCTCGCGGTGGGCGGCGCGGCGGCGGCCGGACTCGGCTGGCGCACGGCGCTGCTGCTGGTCGCACCGCTGAGCGGGCTGTTGTATGTGGCACTCGGACGGGTGCGGGAGCCGGATTGGCTTGCGGCTGAGGCGGGGGCGGAGCCGGTCTCGGTCGGCGAGGCGGTGGAGGCTTACGGGCTCGGTTCGGTTGCCGAACTGGAGCCGGTGGATGCCGCGGTGGCGCGGTCCGGCTCGGGCGAAGGCGGTCGGGAGGCGGCCGCCGAGCAGGTGGATGCCGGTTCCCGCGCCAAGGCAGAGTTGCCGATGTCAGAAGTCGCAGCTGATCTGTCAGCGGTAGGCGGCGACAGTCGGGAACTGGCGGCTTCGCGAGTCGCAGCCGACGCACTTGTCTCGGGCGGCGGTCGCGAGCACCCGATCCCCGCCCCTCGCACCGCCCCGGAATCCGAGCCGCCGCCATCAGCACCCCAGGCGACCTTCCGCAGCCTCCCCCGCCGCTTCTGGCTCAACCAGGTCGCGGGCGTCTGCGCCGGCGCCATCGAGTTCTGCCTCACCCTCTGGTGCGCGACCCTCCTCCAGAACCGCGCCCACCTCTCGGCCGGCGTCGCCGCGACCGGCGTCACCGCGGTCGTCGCCGGTATGGCCGTGGGCCGGGCGGCCGGTGGCCGGCTGGCGCTGCGGGTGCCGATCGACCGGCTGATCCTCGCCGCGTTCGGGACCAACCTGGTGGGCTTCGCGCTCTTCTGGGCCACCTCGAACCCGGTGCTCATGTTCGGCGGGCTGGCGGTGGCCGGTCTCGGCGTGTCGTTGCAGTACCCGCTGATATCGGCGCGCGGTATCGAGATGTCCGGCGGGCATGCGGAGCTGGCCGGTGCGGTGAACATGTTCGGGAGCGGGCTGGCGGCCGGGACGGCGCCGTTCGTGCTGGGGTTCTTGTCCGACCGGGTCGGCATCCACACCGCGTACCTGCTGCTGCCGGGTTTCATCCTCGCGGCGGTGGCGGCTGTCGTGGTTTCCGGGCGGCGGGGCGTGGCGCCGGGCACCATTTCCGCATGACCTACATCCCCGACCTGTCGCCCTACGACTACCTGCCGGACACCGTCCCGGCCGGGGTCGAAGTCCTCGCGGTCGGCTGGCTCGACCCCGGCCACGACTTCCCGACCGCCGATGACGATGCCGGTGACGACGCCGACGCCGACGCCGATACCGACGTGGACCCGGTCTTCGGGCGCAACCTGATCACGCTCGCCGCCGACCACTTCACCGCCGCCACCCGCGGCGTCCACGGCTGCCGCTTCCGGCACCTGATCGAGGCCGACTTCCAGTACCACGCCGTTTACGGCACCCGCGTCCTGTTCCTGGGCCACGCCGAGATCCGCGTCGTGACCCCGGACGGCCGCTGGCTCAGCGCCCCGACCCTGGTCGTGCACTACATCCGGGACCACGGGTACCGGCCGCCGGCCGAGTTCGTCGAGGCCGTGACCGCGATGCGGGTCGCGCCGGGTGACGGCGGCCACCGCGATGGCGGTGCCGGTGCGCGGATCTGAGACCATGGCGGCATGAGCGCGCATCCGTACGAGCCCCCCGAGACCCAGTCCCAGCACCTGTTCGACCGGGCTCGGGCGGTCACGCCCGGTGGCGTGAACTCACCGGTGCGCGCCTTCGGTGCGGTCGGCGGCACGCCGCGGTTCATCGCCTCCGGCGAGGGCGCCTATATGACCGACGTGGACGGCAACCGCTACGTCGACATGGTCTGTTCCTGGGGTCCGCTGATCCTCGGCCACAACCACCCGGCGGTGCTGGAGGCCGCGGCCAAGGCGCTGCGCGGCGGGGCCAGCTACGGCGCGCCGTCGGCCGGCGAGGTCGAGCTGGCCGAGGAGATGGTGGCCCGGATCGCGCCGCTGGAGCAGGTCCGGCTGGTCTCCTCCGGGACCGAGGCCACCATGAGCGCGATCCGGCTGGCCCGGGGGTTCACCGGCCGGACCAAGATCGTGAAGTTCGCCGGCTGCTACCACGGGCACGTCGACTCGCTGCTGGCCGCGGCCGGTTCCGGGGTCGCCACTTTCGCGCTGCCCGACACCCCCGGCGTGACCGGGGCGCAGGCCGGCGACACGATCGTGCTGCCCTACAACGACCCCGAGGCGGTCAAGGCCGCGTTCGCCGCCTACGGCCCGGAGATCGCCTGTCTGATCACCGAGGCGGCGGCCGGCAACATGGGCATCGTCCCGCCGGAGCCCGGTTTCAACCAGTTCCTGGCCGACACCTGCAAGGCCCACGGCGCGCTGTTCATCTCCGACGAGGTGATGACCGGCTTCCGGGCCTCGCGCGAGGGCATGTACGGCATCGACGGCGTGGTCCCGGACCTGATGACGTTCGGCAAGGTGATGGGCGGCGGCTTCCCGGCGGCGGCGTTCGGCGGCCGCGCCGACGTCATGCAGCACCTGGCCCCGGTCGGCCCGGTCTACCAGGCCGGCACGCTGTCCGGGAACCCGGTCGCGACCGCCGCGGGCCTGGCCACGCTGCGGAACTGCACCCCGGACGTCTACAGCCACCTGGACGCCACCGCGCACCAGATCGCCGACCTCACCTCCGAGGCACTGGCCAAGGAAGGCGTCCCGCACACCGTCCAGTTCGTCGGCACCATGTTCTCCGTGCACTTCCGCGGCGAGCCGGTGAAGAACTACGAGGACGCCAAGCAGCAGGACACGAAGGCCTACGCCGAGTTCTTCCACACCATGCTGAACCACGGCGTCTACCTGCCGCCGAGCGCTTTCGAGACGTGGTTCGTCTCGGCCGCGCACGACGCCGCCGCCGTGGAGGTCATCGCGGCGGCCCTGCCGCACGCGGCCCAGGCCGCGGCTGCCGCTGAGAAGTCCTGACCGTCCGCCCGATCGTCCCGGCCCGGCCGGTTGTCAGCCCGATACCGATCGCCCGTCCCCGATCCTTTGCGAGAGGACCCCACAAGTCATGGCCGAGACCAAGACCGTCGTCCACCTGATGCGGCACGGCGAGGTCCACAACCCGGACGGCGTCCTGTACGGCCGCCTGCCCGGCTACCGCCTGTCCGACCTCGGCGTCAAGATGGCCGAGCGGGTCGCCGACCACCTGGCCGACCGCGACATCAAGGCGGTCGTGGCCTCCCCGTTGCAGCGCGCGCAGGAGACCGCGGCGCCCATCGCGGCCCGGCACGACCTGGAGGTCGGCACCGACCAGCGGCTGATCGAGGCGGCGAACTTCTTCGAGGGCAAGAAGTTCTCGGTCGGGGACGGCGTGCTCAAGCGCCCCTCGGTCTGGTTCAAGCTGTGGAACCCCTTCAAGCCGTCCTGGGGCGAGCCGTACAAGGAGCAGGTCGTGCGCATGCACGCGGCCGTGCTCGCCGCCGCGGAGCTGGCGCCCGGCCACGAGGTGGTGTGCGTGAGCCACCAGCTGCCGATCTGGATCAGCCGGCTGGCCGCCGAGCACCGCTCCTTCCTGCACGACCCGCGCAAGCGTCAGTGCACGCTGGCCTCGCTGACCTCCTTCGAGATCACCGACGGCCGGATCACCGCGGTCCGGTACAGCGAGCCGGCCAAGGACCTGCTGCCGGTGAAGAACTCGAAGAAGTTCGTCGCGGGCGCGTAGCGGCCCGGTGGCGCAGGGTCCTTCGGCGTGGGCGGAGCGCGACGCTTCGTCCGATTCGGGGACCCTGCCGCAGCAGCGCGGGGGGCGCATGCGAAACTTTTCACATGCTGCGCAGGACGGATAGAACACGCAGGTCGGCCGCCGTCGCGGTGGTGACCGCCGCCGCACTGGCCTTCGGCCTGGCCGGCTGCGGGGGCTCCAGCTCGAAGAACAAGGACGGTCTGGGTACCGCCGCCGCGTTCTCCGTCAGCGACCGCAAGCCGTTCCCGATGCTCTCCGGGACCACGCTCGACGGCTCCCAGCTCGACATGAACTCGTTCAAGGGCAAGGTCATCGTCGTGAACATCTGGGGCTCGTGGTGCGATCCCTGTCAGGCCGAGGCGCCGTACCTGGAGCACGCCAGCGAGGCCTACAAGGACAAGGGCGTGCAGTTCGTGGGCATCGACACCCGTGACAACACCGGGCAGGCCCAGGCGTTCGTGCGGGCCAAGCTGATCAGCTACCCGAACCTGGTCGACGGGGACAGCGAGTCGCTGCTCACCAAGCTGGCCGGGATCACCTCGCTGAGTTCGGTGCCGTCCACGCTGATCATCGACCAGAAGGGCGACCTGGCCTGGCGGGCGCTGCGCCCGGTGACCTTCACCGACCTGTCGGCCGCGCTCGACACCGTGCTGTCGGGGAAGTGAGCCCTCGACGATGAGCGCCACCGCCGCTGTTCTCACGCATCTGGCCTCCAGCTACACCTCCACCGAGACCCAGGTGGAGGACGGGAGCTTCCTGGTGGCCGTGCCGATCGCGCTGGCGGCCGGGCTCATCTCGTTCCTGTCGCCGTGCGTGCTGCCGCTGGTCCCCGGCTACCTCTCCTACGTCACCGGCCTGACCGGTGTGGACCTCGGCGACCAGACGCTGGACGAGGCGGCGCGGGCCAAGCGCGGCCGGATGATCGCCGGCGCGCTGCTGTTCGTGCTCGGGTTCAGCATCGTGTTCGTGCTGCTGGAGTCGCTGGCCGGCTGGAGCGGCGGGTTCCTGATCACCCACAAGCGCACCATCCAGATCGTGCTGGGCAGCATCACGATACTGATGGGCCTGTCGTTCGCCGGCGTGGTGCCGGGCGCGATCAGCCGGGTGTTCAACCGCGAGGCCCGGTTCCACAAGGACCCGCGGGTCGGCCTGGCCGGCGCGCCGCTGCTGGGGATCCTGTTCGGGCTGGGCTGGACGCCGTGCATGGGACCGACGCTGTCCGCGGTGTCCTCACTGTCCATCGACTCCGGGAACGCCGGTCGTTCGGTTCTCATCGGGGTGGCGTACTGTCTGGGGCTGGGTCTCCCGTTCGTCCTCACCGCGATCGCGTTCCGCAAAGCGATGGGGGCGTTCGGCTATGTGAAGCGCCACTATCAGGCCGTGATGCGGATCGGCGGCGGACTGCTCGTCGTGATCGGCGTCCTGTTGGTGACCGGTGAGTGGGACCACATGGTGAC
Source organism: Catenulispora pinistramenti (assembly GCF_018274385.1). Lineage (GTDB taxonomy): Bacteria > Actinomycetota > Actinomycetes > Streptomycetales > Catenulisporaceae > Catenulispora > Catenulispora pinistramenti. The sequence continues at coordinate 10,461 of NZ_JAAFYZ010000021.1, forward strand.
CTGGCTCCAGGGCCAGACACCCGGTTTCCAGTCCCCGATCTAGATAGAACGAGACGTATTCGATGGCATCGCCCACAGAAGAGATGGACGCGGCAAGCCTCACGACGGCGCCGCGGGAAGACACCGGCACCGGTTCCGTCACGCTGCCCCGGCTGAGTTCGTGGGAGATGCTGCGCTGGGCGTGGCGGCAGCTGACGTCGATGCGGGTGGCGTTGATCCTGCTGTTCCTGCTGTCGCTGGCGGCGATCCCCGGATCGCTGCTGCCGCAGCGCAGCGCCAACACCGACCCGACGCTGGTGACGGTCTGGATCGCCAAGCACAAGACGTTCGGTCCGCTGCTGGACCACCTGCAGTTCTTCACCGTCTACAAGTCGGTGTGGTTCTCCTCGATCTACCTGCTGCTGTTCATCTCACTGATCGGCTGCATCCTGCCGCGCACCTGGCAGCATGTGAAGGTGCTGCGCAAGCCGCCGCCCGCCGCTCCGCGCAATCTGGCGCGGATGCCGGCGCACTTCCGCTTCAGCGACGGCTCGGGCGCCTCTATAGAGGACCGGCTCGGTGCCGCGGAGGCGGCGCTGAAGAAGAAGCGGTTCCGCGTCGTGCGCGGGACGGACGCCGACGGCGGCGGGTGGGTCTCGGGGGAGAAGGGCTACCTGCGCGAGGCCGGCAACCTGATCTTCCATCTGTCCCTGGTGGGGATCCTGGTCGGGTTCGCGGTCAAGGGGTACTACGGGTATCAGGCCAAGGTCGTGATCAACGAGGGCGATGGGTTCTCCAACATCGCGATGTACTACGACGACCACTCCTTCGGCGGCGGTGTGGACCCCAACAAGGTGCCGCCCTTCGGGCTCACGCTGGGCAAGTTCACCGCGACCTACGAGCCGAACCACAACGCCCCGGACTACGGCCAGGCGCGGGACTTCACCGCGGACGTCACGTACAACGCCTCGCCGACGTCGCCGTCGAAGAAGGCGGTCGTGAAGGAGAACAGCCCGCTGAACGTGGACGGCGTGAGCGTCTACCTGAGCAGCCACGGCTACTCGCCGGTCATCACGGTGCGGGACAAGACCGGCAAGGCGATCGTGGACCACCAGCCGGTCGAGTTCTTCGACTCCGGGGCGATGGGCGTGGGATCGGGCATCTACAAGGTCAAGAACGGCTATACCGACCAGTACGGCAGCCCGCAGGACCTGGGACTGTCCGGCATCTTCATCCCGGACTACCCGGGCGAGATGGTCCCGGGCCTGGGCGCGGTGTCGCTGTTCCCGACGGCCTCGAACCCGGCGCTGGTGCTCAGCGCCTACACCGGGAACCTGGGGCCGAACCCGGGTGTGTACACCATGGACGTCAGCCGGGCGCAGCGGGTGAAGCTGCCGAACTCGGTGGACCCGACGAACCCGGCGGTGGTGCTCACTTTGCAGCCGGGCAAGAACACGGTCGCCCTGCCCAACGGGACCGGGACGATCGAGTTCGACGGCGTGGTGCAGTGGGCGCAGTTCGATCTCAACCACGACCCGTCCAAGATGCTGGTCTTCGTCTCGGCGATCGGCATCATCGCCGGTCTGCTGGGCTCGCTGGGGATCCGGCGGCGCCGGGTGTTCGTGCGGGTGAAGCCGGCGGCGGCGGGCCAGGAGGCGCTGCGGGTCGAAGTGGCCGGGCTGGCGCGGGCTGAGGACTCGCGCCTGCGCGAGGAGGTAAGAGGCGTGGGCAGGGGTCTGCGTCCGTCGAAGGCGGGAGCTCAGAAGTGATCAACGAGTCGTTGGCGCGGTTCTCGAACTACGCCATCTACGGCGCGATGTTCGTGTATCTCATCGCGTTCTTGGCCTATACGGCCGAGTGGGTCTTCGGACGCAAGTCGACGTTCGTGGTGGAGACCGCGGCCGCCGCGAAGGTGCCGGCGCAGGCCCAGGCCGAGGCGCTGGTCGGCGTCGGCGGCAAGGGCGCCTCGGCGCCGGAGGACCTGTCGGGGCTGGACGACCTCGACGACCTCGACGATCTGGACGACCTGGACGACCTGCCGGACGTGGACGAGCCGACCCAGGCGATCGACGGCGGCAACCTGCGCGCCATCACCGCCGGCGGCATCGCGGTCAGCACCACGGTGCTGGGCCTGGTGCTGCACATCACCGGCGTGGTCTGCCGCGGGCTGGCCGCGCACCGGGTGCCGTGGGGCAACCTGTACGAGTTCACCATCGCCGGCTCGGCCGTGGCCATGGCGCTCTACGTCGGGCTCCTGTTCCGCAAGAACGCGCGCTGGCTGGGCGTGTTCGTCACCGGCGTCATCGTGGCCATCCTCGGTGTGGCGATGGAGGTCCTGTACAAGGACGCGGAGCAGTTGGTGCCGGCGCTGCACTCGCCGTGGCTGATCGTGCACGTCGCGGCGGCGGTCCTGTGCTCGGGGATGTTCACGGTCGCGACGGTCGCGACGATCCTGTACCTGTTCAAGTCCCACCACGAGACGAAGGCGAAGCTGGGCACCGCCAAGCCGAACTCGATGTGGCAGCGCGTGCCGTCGGCGATGAAGCTGGACCTGACGGCGTACCGGATCCTGGCGTTCTCGTTCCCGATCTGGACGTTCACGGTCGTCGCCGGCTCGATCTGGGCCGAGCACGCGTGGGGCCGCTACTGGGGCTGGGACCCGACCGAGACGTGGGCGTTCATCACGTGGGTCGTGTACGCGGCCTACCTGCACGCGCGTGCCACGCGCGGCTGGAAGGGGCGCAAGGCCGCGATCATCGCGCTGGTCGGCTACGGCTGCTTCATCTTCAACTACTTCGTGGTGTCGATCTTCGTGAACGGACTCCACTCCTACGCCGGGGTGAAGTAGCCTGACAAAGTAGTGGCGAAGCGCGGCGCTGGGCGGTTGCTCGGCGCCGCTGGCGTTGAGGCGGGGAGCTGCCAGGAACACGGGGAGGCACCACCATGACCATGACCGTGCCGGAGGCTGGTTACGGACTCCCGGCCCGGCCCGGGCGGTCCAGGCGTCGGAACGCGGCCATCAGTGCGGGGCTCGGCGTGGCGTTCGTAGCTGTCATCGCGGGCGGTTTCGGCGCGGTGGCCCTGTGGAACGCCCACTGGCACAAGGGCCCTGCCATCGACCGGTGCGAAGCCGACGTACGTGACACCATCAAACTCAAACTGCAAGCGTTCGGACTGTCCGCGTCGGCCATCGCCGATATCGCCGAGCAGGCCCGCATCACCGGTTTGTCCGCGCAGAAGACGGTACTCACCCAGGACACCGCCGGAGCGGTGTATGACGACCCCGGCTCCAGCGTGCTGACCGTTTGGGAGGTCCATGGGAACGTGGCGATCGCGAATCTTCCCGCATCGGCCACGGATCTGGGCCCGAAGGACCAGCTGGACTGCACGGCGGTGGTTTTCAAGGACGGCAAGATCGTCCCCGAGGCGACCTCGGTGGACCCGCCCTACCAGCCTTAGCCTTCCGCCTACTTGAAGTCCACTGTGATCGTCCCGGTGAACCCCAGCGTGTGCAGGAAGCCCTGCAGCATCGTCGTGGTGTCCTTCTCCGCGATCGGCACCAGCTGGCTCTTCGCGGCCGCGCCGTCGATCTGCTTGGTGGCCTCCACCAGCAGCGGCTGGACCTGGTTCGGGTCGTTGTTGAAGAGCCGGTCGAAGACGCCCTCCTGCTGCCCGATGATGTACGACTTGTGCACGTCCAGCGCCGTCGGGTCGAGCACCGGCTTGGGCAGCGTGATGGTCGCCGACAGCCGGTCGGAGGACACCACGACGTGCTTGGCGTCCAGGTTGCTGAAGTCCACGAAGGCGTTGACGGTGCCGTCGCCGAGGAAGAACGTGTCGCTGCCGGCCAGGAACGAGGGCAGCCACGAGGAGTTCTGCACCTCGGTCACGACCTGGAACTCGCCGCTGGCCGCCTCGAACCGCTTGAGTTCGGTGATCGACTTCAACAGCACCGGGCTGCTGCGGGTGGTGGTGGTCTCGCCGAACGGGTTGCTGAAGTGCAGGAAGTTCGTCAGCGATCCCAGGAATCCGAGGACCACGACGCCCGCCACCGCGATCACCCCCCAGCGCAGAAGGCTTGATCGTCGGCCCGCGCGCTCGGTGCGGACGATGATGCGGGTCTCCCCGTTCTGCGAGCCTTCTTCGACAGGCTCATCCTTAGCCGCCACAGGCACCCCCTATCGCAGTTATCTTATGACGTATGGCGGCGATCCGTGTGCGGGTTGAGAGGCGTGGTGGGGACCGTGAGCGGCGCGAACGTCGGTCGGGACGGGCCGGGTGTTTATGGTTCGCCCTGATTATCCTGATCGTGATGCTGCTGTTGTCCCTGATGTTCGGCGGGTTCCATAAAGGCCATCTCCATCCGAATGGGTTGCCGCCGCGGTCTGTGGTGCCCTGTGTCGGGGATTGCCCGCATCCGGGCTCCGGCTATCTGAGAGCATGAAGGTGTGAGACCCAAGCCGCGTCGTCAGCCCCACCACTCCTCGCGTCCCGGCGTGCCCAATCGGCGGGCGCATCCGCCCTCGCCGGCCCGGCACCCGGAGCTGCCGCCGGAGTTCGGGCAGCTCTTCGACGCGCTGGACGAGGTCTACGGGGATCCGCGGACGGTCCGGACCCCGTTGGACGCCGAGCTGTGGGCCTCGGCGTTCCTGGGCGGGCTGTGGACCGCGGCGTTGCAGCAGGACGACGAGCCCGAGGGTGCCGAGCTGGGTCTGGTCGAGGTGCTGGAGCTGGTCGGGTCGCCGCGGACCCAGGCCGTGCTGTGCGCGCTGGCGTCGGTGGCCTCGCCGCAGGTGGCCGAGCGGGCCGGGCAGGCCTCGGAGCGCTTGTTCCGCAAGGGCGTGCGGCGTCCGGAGTGGTACGGGGCGGCGACGCAGCAGGTCGAATTCCTGGAGGCCTGGTCGGTCTCCGACGTGTTCGCCGACGGCGAGTTGCTGATCGCGGCCTTCAAGCGCGGCAAGGACCGGTACGCGTTCACCGCGACCGTGGCCAACAACGCGCAGGGCACCGTGGTCGAGGTCCTGCTGGTGGACCCGGTGGACCTGCCGGACATCCTGGGCGAGATCCGCGCGGAGTTCTCCGAGGGGCCCGAGGGCGTGTTCTCGCTGGACCGGCTGGAGGCCGCGGAACTGCGCCGGCGGCTGGAGCCCGCGGTGCGCGAGACGCTGGTCGACGAGGATGAGGACGAGGACGAGTACGCCGAGGACGGCTTGGACGAGCTGGACGAGGAGTTCGAGCAGGACGCCGGGATCGAGGCGGCGACCGTGGACGAGGCGTTCGCCGAGCTGGACGCCTTGGCGGCGTTGGACAACACCGAGCCGCGGGACTCCGACGACGGCGAGGGCCGCGAGGAGTTCGACGAGGACGAGGACGACGAGGAGGGCGACGACTTCGCGGCCCTGCGCGCGCTGATGCTCTCCCGGCTGGCCGTCCTGCCCGAGCCCGCCGAACTGCCCGGCGGCGCCGATTTCGGCTATGACCTCGATGACCTCCCCGCCCTGCTGGACGAGTTCGCCGTCTCCGAGGACGCCCGCGGGCTGCCGCATCCGGCGATCGTCCGGGAGTGGGGCGAGGTGTTCGCCCGGCTCGGGCTCACCGAGTTCGCCGGCGACCCGCCGCTGTTCGGGCCGGAGAAGTTCGACACCCTGATCAACGTCCTGATCCCGGCCCGGGTGAACGCCGACGACGCGCAGCTGGAGCTGCTGGAGCCGGCCGCGCTGGCCTGGGCCCGGTGGTCGACGCGCCGGGTCGGGCTGGCCGAGCCGATCGGTGACTACCTGGTCGAGGCGGTCGGGGAGAGCTTCGAGGACTTCCCGCAGTCGTACTCGGACCCGGTGTTCACCATGGACCGGCACATGTTCGGGTTCACCATGCAGTCCTCTAGCTGAGCCGACCCTCTACGGCTCAGTTCTCCGGCCGGCCCGGCTCCCGGCCGGCTCAGTTCTCCGGCCGGTCCTTCTTCAGCTGCTCACCGAGCTGCTGCAGGAACTCCGGGTCGTCGTCGGGCGCCACGGCCCAGGTGCTCGGCGCCGTGCCGGTGCGGGTCCGGCCGTCCGGGGTGTCGACGATCCGCGGCCGGGCCTGGTGCGAGCCGCTCCGGCCCAGCGAGGCGAACAGCCCCGGATGCACGTCGGTGGCCCGGCGTCTGGGGTCGCGGGGCTGCGCGGTGCGGCCGGCGAAAATCCACAGCAGGGCGCCGACGTACGGCACGACGATCAGGATCGCCCACACCGGTTTGGGCAGGAACCGGACCCAGGGGCGCGGAGTGAGCAGGCAGTCGACCCAGGCGAAGATGGCCAGTGCGATCGGCACCAGCCACTGGACCACGAAACGGAGCAACGCCCAGCCTCCCGGGGACTCGTGGGTTTTATGTATTCAACAGTAACCGCGTTGCCTCCGCTACGGGACCGGTACCGGGCTCTTCCCGGCTCTGACACATACTGGTCACCATGGCCTACGACGATCTACGCTCCTTCTTGAAGGCCCTCGAACGGCGGGGGCAGCTCAAGCGCGTCCGCGCGGAGGTTGACCCGCACCTGGAGGTCGGGGAGATCACCGACCGGGTGCAGAAGGCGCCTCGCGAGGACCAGCACGCGCCGATCACCAACATCGCACTGTTGTTCGAGAACGTGCGCGGCGCGCGGACCCCGGACGGCAAGCCGATCCCGTTGGCCATGAACGTCTTCGGCACGGAGGAACGGCTCTGCCTGGCCCTGGGCCTGAAGAACCTGGACGAGATCGGCGACCGGATCGGCGACCTACTCAAGCCGGAACTGCCGCACGGCGTCTCGGGCCTGCGCGACGCGCTCGGCAAGGCCGCGCAGCTGAAGTCGGTGCCGCCCAAACACGTGAAGAAGGCGCCGGTGCACGAGGTCGTGCTCACCGGCGACGAGGTGGACCTGGACCTGCTGCCGGCCCTGCACACCTGGCCCGAGGACGGCGGCTCGTTCTTCAACCTGGGCCTGACCCACACCAAGCACCCGGAGACCGGGGCGCGGAACCTGGGCCTGTACCGCTTGCAGCGCCAGGACAAGCGCACCATCTCCATGCACTGGCAGATCCACAAGGACTCCACCAACCACTACGCGGTCGCGCAGCGCCGGGGCGAGCGGCTGCCGGTCGCGGTGGCGTTCGGCTGCCCGCCGGCGGTCAGCTACGCCGCCACCGCGCCGCTGCCGTCGGACATCGACGAGTACTTGTTCGCCGGCTTCGTCCAGGGCAAGCGGGTCGAGCTGGTGGACTGCAAGACGGTGCCGTTGCAGGTGCCGGCGAACGCCGAGGTGGTGCTGGAGGGCTGGCTGGAGCCCGGGGTGACGCTGCCGGAGGGCCCGTTCGGCGACCACACCGGCTTCTACACGCCGGTCGAGCCGTTCCCGGCGCTGACCGTGACGGCGATGACGATGCGGGAAGACCCGGTGTTCCAGTCGATCGCCGTCGGCCGGCCGCCGACCGAGGACGGTCCGCTGGGCCGGGCCACCGAGCGGTTCTTCCTGCCGCTGCTGAAGATCATCATCCCGGACCTGGTGGACTACGCGCTGCCGGAGGCCGGCGGGTTCCACAACTGCGCGATCGTCTCGATCGACAAGCGCTACCCCAAGCACGCGCAGAAGGTGATGCACGCGATCTGGGGCGCGCACCTGATGTCGCTGACCAAGCTGATCGTGGTGGTGGACGCCGACTGCGACGTGCACGACTACGCCGAGGTGGCCTGGCGGGCGTTCGGCAACGTGGACTACTCCCGGGACCTGACCGTGGTCGAGGGCGTCGTGGACCATCTGGACCACGCCTCCTACCAGCAGTTCTACGGTGGCAAGGCGGGGATCGACGCGACCCGTAAGCTGCCGGAGGAGGGGTACCACCGGGGCTGGCCCGAGATGATCACCTCCGACCCGATGACCGCCGCCAAGGTCGACCGCCGCTGGAAGGAATACGGCCTCTGATGTCCGCCGCCCCCGTGGAAGAACCCACCGGCACCACCCGCGAGGTCAACGAGGCCCCCGACAGCGCGCGGGGGGTGGTCGGCGGCACCCGGGCGTTCCTGCGCCTGGTGCTGATCGAGCACTCGGTGTTCGCGCTGCCCTTCGCCTACATCAGCGCACTGTGGGCGATGTTCGAGACCAGCGGCCACGTCAACTGGGCCAAGCTGGTGCTGATCACCGTCGCGATGGTCGGCGCCCGCACCTTCGCCATGGCGATGAACCGCATCATCGACCGGGAGATCGACGCTCGGAACCCGCGCACCCAGATGCGCGAGCTGGTGACCGGCGCGGTGTCGGTGAAGACGGCCTACCTCGGCTCCGTCGCGGCCCTGGTGGTGTTCCTGGCCGCGGCGGCCTCCCTGAACCGGCTCTCGCTCTGCCTGGCCCCGGTCGCCGCCGTCCCGCTGGTCGTCTACCCCTACGGCAAGCGCTTCACGAACTACCCGCACGCGATCCTCGGCATCGCCCAGGCGATCGGTCCGATGGGCGCCTGGATCGGGGTGACCGGCCACTGGTCGTGGCAGGCGACGCTGCTGGGCCTGGCGGTCGGCTTCTGGATCGGCGGCTTCGACCTGATCTTCGCCTGCCAGGACGTGGCCGCCGACCGGGTGATCGGCGTCCGCTCGGTCCCGGCCCGGTTCGGCATCGCCGCCGCCCTGCGGGCCTCGGTGGCGACCCACGTGATCACCCTCGGCCTGCTGATCTGGTTCGGCGTCGTGGCGCACGGCGGGGTGCTGTGGTGGATCGGGATCGCCGTGGTCGCGGTGGCGTTCTGGTACGAGCACTCGCTGGTGAAGCCGGACGACCTGTCGAAGGTGAACCGGGCGTTCTTCACGACGAACGGGTTCGTCGGGATCTCGTTGTTCTGCTTCGCGCTGGTGGATCTGATCGTGCGCGGGCTGGGGGCTTGAGCCGGTGTCGTGGAGTCTACCTCGGGTATACTTGAGGTATGACTACGACGACGATGAAGATCACCACGCGCAACCGGGACCGGCTGGCCGTTATAGCGTCGTCGGAGCTGAACGGGGCGAGCCTGGACAGTGCACTGGATGTGCTGCTCTTCGAGCATGAGTCGTTCGCCGCCCTGGCCCGACTCTCGCCCGGACAACTCGCGGAGATGCAGGCGGAGGCGGAGAGCATTGCCGAGGTGGATGTCGAGGTGCATGGGTGAGCCTTGTCGTCACGCCATGGTCGGTCTGGTGGATGGATTTCGATCCCCAGGCTGGTCGGGAGCAGGCGGGACGGCGGCCGGCGATCGTCGTCGGTTCGAGGTTCGCGTGTACTCTCCCCAACGGCTTGGTCTTGGTCGTGCCCTGTACCAGCACTGATCGTGGGCTGCCGTTCCAGCCCGGGGTGATGCTCGACGGTCGCGCTGGTTTCGCCATGTGCGATCAGGTCAAGGCGTTATCGCGTGGGCGGATCGTACGTCCGCATCGCGGCTCTCTGTCCGAGCCCGAGATCGACAGAATCAAGTTCGCGCTACGCCGGATCCTCGACGTTTAGCCACTCGACAATCCGACGGACAATGGATCAGTGACCACTACCCCCAGCACTCGCACCCCCTGGATCGTCGGCGTCTCCGGCGCCTCCGGCACCCCCTACGCCGCCGCGACCGTCCGGGCGCTCCTGGACGCCGGGGAGGCGGTGGATCTGGTGGTGAGCCGGGCGGCGCGGTTGACGGTGCTGGACGAGACCGGGATCTCCTTCCGGGACGCGCACTGGCGCGAGGATCTGGCGGCGTGGCTCGGGTGGGCGGGGGAGGACCCGCGGCTGGAGGCGGTGCGGTACTGGCCGGCCGGGGACTTCGCGGCGGGGCCGTCGTCGGGGAGCTATCGGGCCAAGGGGATGGTGGTGGTGCCCGCCTCGACCGCGGCGGTCGCGGGGATCGCGTTGGGGCTGTCGAAGGACCTTTTGCAGCGGGCCGCCGATGTGAACCTCAAGGAGCGGCGGCCGGTCGTGGTGTGCGTCCGGGAGACGCCGCTGAACCGGGGGACCCTGCGGCATCTGGTCGAGCTGGACGAGGCCGGGGCCGTGGTGCTGCCGGCGGCGCCGGGGTTCTACGCCGGGCTGAAGGACGTGCAGCAGTTGGTGGACTTCGTCGCGGGCAAGATCCTGGACGTGCTCGGGGTGCCGCACACGCTCTTCGAACGGTGGCGCGGTGAGCTGGGGTCCGCGCGCTGAGTCCGGGACCTGAGATGCGGGGTGCCCGGACGGCGCATAGACGTAAGGCCTCTCAGTAGCCTGCGCCCATGGACACTGCTGACGCCCTTCTGGGCCCTTTCGAAGGTTTCCACCTGGCCCAAGTGAACATCGGCCGGCTCGTCGCCCCGCTGGACGACCCGGCCATCGAGGACTTCACCAAGAACCTGTCCCGGGTCAACGACCAGGGCCGGGCCATGCCCGGGTTCGTCTGGCTGCTGGAGGGCACCGATCCGGAGCTCGGTGCCACCGATATCGCCTGGCCCGGCGACCCGGAGATGTTCGTCAACCTGACGGTGTGGGAATCGGTGGGCGCGCTGCGCGACTTCGCCTTCTCCGGCGAGCACCGCGCGCTGCTGACCCGCCGCAAGGAGTTCTTCCAGAAGCTGCCGGAGGCCTTCGCCACGCTGTGGTGGATCCCGGCCGGGACGCGGCCCACGGTCCAGGACGCGCACGACCGGCTGGCGCGCTTCCGCGAGCACGGAGCCACCCCTCACGCGTTCTCGTTCCAGCGGCTGTTCGCCCCGGAGGGCTGAGCGCGCCCGACGCACGCAGCTCACGCAGGCGCACGCACCGCGCGCACGCAACGCGCCGCACGCAACGCAAAGGAGCGCCCTTTCCAGTCCCGGGGGGACGGACTGGAAGGGCGCTCCCGTTGTTCCCGGCCGCCGGTACCCGAGCGTCGATCCGGGGGGGGAGTTGATCGACGCGGCCGGCGGCCGGAGCTCTAGGGGTGGTGCGTAACTAGGGGTGGTGCGTAAGGGGTGCGCAATTGGTCTTGCTCGGTCGTGCCGGGTGCTGCTGGGTGGTACTACCGCAGGTCAGGCCTTGCGGGCGAGCTTCGTCGCGCGCGCCAGGCGGGCCTTGGCGGCCTGCTTGCGCAGGTCGTTCAGCCGGGTGTGGGCGGCCTGCAGTTCGTACGGCGGGAAGTTCATCGTTGACTCCTTCGATCTGTCGGGCCTAATCTGTTCTATGCCTTAGATTCTAAGGGGTTCTACGCTCTGTGTCCAATTTATTGAAGGTGAAGGCGGTCACAGATCGTTAGCCGGGGATCACAGCGGTCCCGATTCGTCCCCGGACGGCCCCGCGCGGGGGCCGGGGCCGCCCGGGGAGCCGATACGCTCGCACCCGGGTGGGACCGGGCGGCCCGAACGGGTCGTCCATCGACGCGGATGAGGTGATCAGGAAGCATGGACGCGGTGGACCGCGCCTTGATCGACGCGCTGCGGACCAACGGCCGCATGTCATACGCGGAGCTGGGACGCCTGGTCAGTCTGTCCGGGCCATCGGTGACCGACCGGATCAACCGGTTGGAGAGCAACGGCGTCATCACCGGCTACCGGGCGATGGTGGCCCCGGAACAGCTCGGACTGAACGTGACGGCGATGATCGGCATCCTGCTGTCGGACTCCGCCGAGCTCGACGACGTGGCCTGGCGGCTGCGCGACGTACCGGAGATCGAGGACTGCTTCTTCGTCGCCGGCGAGGAGTCGTTCCTGCTCAAGGTGCGCGCCGGTCATCCGGAGGACCTGGAGCGGATCATCGGCCGGCTGACCCGGATCCGCGGTGTGGCGCGGACCCGGACCACGGTCGCGCTGTCGACGAAGTGGGAGGACCGGCCGATGGCGCTGGCCGAGCCCGACGAGGACGACGCCAAGCACGCCGAGCGGCACAGTGGTAGCGAGCGGCGCTGAGCGGTGCTGAGCGGTGCTGAGCCGAGAAACGCAAGCGGAAGGGCCGCACCGGAGACTGGAATCAGTCCGGTGCGGCCCTTTCGGCTGTTCGGTCGGCGCCGCGCGGTCGGCGGCGGGTTCGGCCCGGGTCGGTTCTGCCGAGTCGGTCGCCGGTCAGGCCAGCACGATCGTCACCACGATGGCCACGATCCCGATGTGCGAGGCGATCACCGCGGCCAGGCAGGCGTACCGGCCGGTCGGGGTGGTGTTCTCGTCGGTCAGGTAGGCCGCGGCGGCCACCGCCGCGCCGGTCACCAGCGGCACCGTCACCAGCGGGGTCAGGTGCGGGATCACGTTCTTGACCTGCGCGGCGAACAGCAGCGCCAGCCAGCTCAGCCCGGAGACCACGGCGAAGCCCCAGGTCAGCCCGAGCGGGTTGAGCTGCCGCCAGCGCAGCAGCCCGCCGATGATCAGGATCATCGCCGGGATGGCCAGCGCGGACAGCGAGAGCAGCTGCGAGTTCAGCGTGACCCCGGCGATCGACCGCGAGGAGCCGCCGCTGGAAAGCATGCCGCACAGGAAGGCGATGACCAGCGCCGGGACCGCGCCGATGGCGAAGCCCATGCCGAGGCGCGGGCCCAGGGGGAGCGCGGCGCCGCCGGCCCCGGCCGCGACCGGCGCCCCGGCCCGCCGGGAGCCGCCGCCGGAACGCGACCCGCCGGAGCGGGCCGCTCCGGCCCGGCGGGACCCGCCCCGGCCCGGAGCCTCGTCGTACCCGTCGTTGTCGTCGTAGCCGTCGCCATAGCCGTCGTCGCGGTCGGCGTCGCGGGGGTCGCCGTCGTAGCGCTCGTAGCCGGCCTCGTCCGCCGGTGCCCGGCCGCGGCTGCCCCGCCCTCGGGGCGGAGCCGGAGCCGGGGCGGGAGCCGGCGCGTAGCCGTCGTCATAGCCGGCCGGTCGGCCGCGACCGCCGGAGCGTGGTTGCTGTCCTTGCTGCCCGTACCCACCGTCGTCGTAACCCCGGGGCGCGCGGTCGTCCCGGGGTGGGCGCTGCGCCGTCCGTGGCTGCGGTTCCCACGGCCCTTGACCAGGCGCGGGTTGCCGGCCGTAGCCGTCGGGGCGGCCACGGCCACCCCGACCGTCCCCGGGGGGCCGGCCGGCGGCTCGTCGTGAGGGTGATTCGGACATGGTGACGACTATCCGCTGTCCGGCCGCCGGAATGCAACGCGATCATCCAATCCGGACGAGGCCGTTACGAACCGCTGCCGTACTCTGCTGTCTGATCAGGTGGACGTCGCACGGGAAAAGGTGAGGCCATGGACTCCGGGCTCAAGCGGGAGATCGAGGACAAGGTCCTCGCCGGTTCGCGGCTGTCGTTCGAAGACGGAGTGGCCCTGTACGCCACCGATGAGGTGGCCTGGCTCGGTGAGCTCGCCCATGAGGTACGGACCCGCAAGAACGGTGACAAGGTCTTCTTCAACGTCAACCGGCACCTGAACATGACGAACGTCTGTTCGGCCTCCTGCGCGTACTGCTCCTTCCAGCGCAAGCCCGGCGAGAAGGACGCCTACACGATGCGCATCGAGGAGGCCGTCCGGCTGGCCAAGGACATGGAGCCGGACGGCATCACCGAGCTGCACATCGTCAACGGCCTGCACCCCACGCTGCCGTGGCGCTACTACCCGAAGTCGATCAGCGAGCTGAAGGCGGTCCTGCCCGGCGTCTCGATCAAGGCCTTCACCGCCACCGAGATCCACTGGTTCGAGAAGATCTCCGGGCTCAGCGCCGATGAGATCCTCGACGAGCTGATCGCGGCCGGTCTGGAGTCGCTGACCGGCGGCGGCGCGGAGATCTTCGACTGGGAGATCCGCTCGCAGATCGTGGACCACGCCACGCACTGGGAGGACTGGTCCCGGATCCACCGGCTGGCGCACTCCAAGGGCCTGCGCACGCCGGCCACGATGCTCTACGGCCACATCGAGGAGCCCCGGCACCGGGTGGACCACGTGCTGCGGCTGCGCGAGCTCCAGGACGAGACCAACGGCTTCGCGGTGTTCATCCCGCTGCGCTTCCAGCACGACTTCCACGACAGCCAGGACGGCAAGGTCCGCAACCGGCTGATGACCCAGCCGATGGCCACCGGCGTCGAGGCCCTGAAGACCTTCGCGGTGTCCCGGCTGCTGCTGGACAACTTCGACCACGTGAAGTGCTTCTGGGTGATGCACGGCCTGTCCACCGCGCAGCTGGCGCTCAATTACGGCGCCGACGACCTGGACGGCTCGGTGGTCGAGTACAAGATCACCCACGACGCCGACAACTACGGCACCCCGAACAAGATGACCCGCGAGGACCTGCTGGAGCTGATCCGCGACGCCGGGTTCACGCCGATGGAGCGGAACACGCGGTACGAGGTCATCAAGGAGTACCCGGGGCCGGAGTCGGGGCGGCGCGAAGAGCCGCAGCTGATGACGTTCTGAGCGGGCCCGCTCACTGAGCGGAATCCGGTTGTGACAGACGGCGTACATCCGGCGGCGGATGGGCGCCGTCTGTGGCGTGGGACTGATTTGGGAATCGGCCGACCGGTGCCGCATAGTCCTATCTTGTGAACTTCCGCGACCGCCCCCGCCGCCCCTTCAGCTGGGCCACCGAGCTGCGCGTACTGGCCGTCGGCCTGTTCGCGGCGGCCGGCGGCGCGCTGCTGCTGAACCGGTCCCAGCCGGTCGCCCCGTCCGAGGTGGCGGGGGCGGCGCTGGTGGTCGTCGCGGCCACGGTGCTGAACATCGCGGTCGGGGTGCGCCGGGCGCGGCGCGAGGCCCAGGCCGTCGAGCGCTGAATGAGACGATGATCGTCATGGCCCTGACGTTTGAGACCCACCCCGAGATACCCGACGCGCTGCGTGCGGCGCTCGTCGACATCTGGACCGACGCCACCAACGCCGGCGGCGCGATCGGCTTCGTGGCCCCGGTGGACCGCGAGGCCGTCGATGCCCGGGCGTTCCGCGGTTTCACGGTCGGCAAGGATCTGTTGCTGGTCGGCGCCGAGGCCGGCGAGCCCGCGGCTTTCCTGGTCGTCGAGGACCACCAGTTCTCGTTGATGGACCACGTGCGGATCCTCAAGACCGTGGTCGTGCACCCGAAACACCAGGGCAAGGGCTATGGGCAGGACTTGCTGCGGGAGGCCGAGCAGGTGGCGCGTACCCTCGACGGTGTCGAAATGCTCCACCTCACCTGCCGCGGCGGGCTCGGGCTGGAACACTTCTACACCAAATGCGGATACACCGAGGTCGGCCGCATCCCGCGCTTGCTGCGGGTCAGCGCGGACGACTACCGGGACGAGATCCACATGGCGTTGAGCCTGTAGACCCCGCCCCGTCGCTGGTCTCTCATATCGATGGAAGGAGTCGGCGGATGCCTGCCGACAACAAGACGGCTGACAAGCCCGAGGTGCAGGACGCCCCCGGCACCGCCGACGCGGCGACCGCCACCGAGTCCGAGACTCTGGCGGCCGGCGCGGCCGTGGCCGTGGCCAAGCACGCGACCATGCGCTACGCCACGCTGCGCATCGGGATCTTCATCGTGTCGCTGGCGGTGCTGTGGGGCCTGGTCGCGGCGACCGGGCACATCGTCACCGGCAACGGCGTGCTCTACCTGGCGATGGGCGCGCTGCTGATCTCCGGCGTGGCCTCGTTCTTCCTGCTGTCCCGACAGCGCGACGCGATGTCGGCGCAGGTGACCCGGCGCACCGACCGCCTGGCCGACCGGTTCGAGGCGAACGCGGCCATGGAGGACGAGGACTGACTCGCCGGCGCCATCCTCAACGCCGGACGATCGAGTCCGGCGCCGGGCGCCGACCGAACGCGCCGGACATCCCCCGGGTCGCCCGGGGGATGTCCGGCTCGTCGCTTTCGCCCGACTGCCCCGGCTCTGGACGTCCGATCACGCGGTCGTAACCTGAACCCCGTGGACGACATTTCCGACGCGCGGCTCGAAGCGCACATGACCCAGTGCCGGCGGCGACCCCGCGTCGGGCACATCCAGTTCCTCAACTGTCTGCCGATCTACTGGGGCCTGGTCAACTCCGGCGCCATCCTCGACATGGAGCTGATCAAGGACAGCCCGGACGTGCTGTCCACCATGCTGGTGGCCGGCGACCTGGACATCGGCCCGATCAGCCTGGTCGAGTACCTGCGCAACGCCGACGAACTGGTGGTCCTGCCGGACGTCGCGGTCGGCAGCGACGGCCCGGTGACCAGCTGCAACCTGGTCAGCAAGGTCCCCTACGAGCAGTTGGACGGGGCCCGCGTGGCCCTGGGCTCGACCAGCCGCACCACCGTCCAGCTGGCCCAGCTCATCCTCCGCGAGAAGTACGGCGTCCAGCCCCACTACTTCCCCTGCGCCCCCGACCTGCAGCAGATGCTCCGCGAAGGCGACGCCGGCGTGATCATCGGCGACCCCGCCCTGCGCGCCTGGCTCTACGACGCCCAGCGCCTCGACGCCAACCTCCTGGACCTCGGCCAGGCCTGGAAGGACTGGACCGGCCTGCCGATGGTCTTCGCGGTCTGGGCGGCCCGCAAGGAGTACGTGGAACGCTGCCCGGACATCGTCCACGAAGTCCACCAGGGCTTCCTGCGCTCCCGCGACATCTCCCTGGAGCACGTCGACAAGGTGGCCCGCCAGGTCGAGCGCTGGGAGCAGTTCCCGGCCGCCGAGCTGGAGGACTACTTCACCACGCTGGACTTCTCGCTGGGCGAGCGCCAGCTGGAGGGCGTACGCGAGTTCGCGCGCCAGGTCGGACCGCAGATCGGCATCTCGCAGGTGCCGGAGGTCATGCTGCTGCCGGACGCCGGCTGAGCCACTGCGCATGCCGGGGCGCCGGAGGGGAGCCGGCGCCGAGGGGGTGGCCGCGGGGGTTATTCGACGCGGCCGAGGCGCGCGATGGTGATCCGCTGCTGTGCTTCGTTGATCTCGTAGAGCACTCTGTAGCGGCCGATGTGGATGCGACGCACATCGGGTGTGCCGTAGGCGAACGAGCCAGTAGGGCGGGGATTCTCAGCGAGGAGGTCACACGCGCTGACTACCTGCTCCACCCCAGCGACATCGCTGTTCATGAACTGTGCTGCGCGGTTGAGGGCGACCATGTCCCAGTCGATCGTGTAGCTCATTGCGGTGGCAGCCCCAGGATGCGGCGAACATCGCCGTGCGGGACCGTTTCAGCGGTACCGTCGATCTGGCGCAGCTTGTACTGCGCGAACTCCAGTGCTTCTTCGATCTCTGCGAGCTCGACTGGATTGATCAGTATCGCCGCCGTATGCCCGTGGTCGGTGATGGCGATCCGTTCGCGGTCGTTGGCTGTGCGGCGAATCAGGTTGCCGAAGTTGGCGCGGGCCGTGGTCATCGGGTAGGCGTCACTCATGGCTACAGAGTACCGAATCCGACATTTCTCGCAACTTGTCTACACAGTTGTACAGTGGATGTCCGCTCACCGCATGGGAGCCCGCGGTGGGCTAAACTCATTGTTACTTAGTAGTAGCTAACTGATCGAGCGCCACCCAGATCCGGGAGGACAGCGGCCATGACCGAGACCATAGATGGCGTTGACGGCGTCGGGGACGCCGTGTCGGCCGCGGACGCCGAGCGCACCCGCACCTACACCTGGAGCGATCCGCTGGCCTCCTTCGCCGAGGGCGCGGGTATGTCCGGCATCGAATACCTGCGGGCCATCGCAGAGGGGCGTGCGCCTGTCCCGCCGATCACGGCGACGCTGGGGTTCGACGGCATCGGTGAGGTCGCGGAGGGGCGCGTGGTGTTCACCCTGACTCCGGCCGAGCACCACTACAACCCGATCGGTTCGGTGCACGGCGGGGTCTACGCCACGCTGCTGGACTCCGCCTGCGGCTGCGCCGTGCAGTCGCTGCTCCCGGCCGGTGACTTCTACACCTCGCTCGACTTGTCGGTGAAGTTCCTGCGCGGCATGACCATGGACACCGGTCAGGTGCAGTGCATCGGCACCGTGACGTACATGGGCCGGCGGACCGCGCTGGCCGAGGCGCGGATCGTGGACGCCAACGGGAAGCTCTACGGGACCGCGACGTCGAGCTGCATGGTCTTCCGCGCCGGCGACAAGTAGCTGAAGCCGTAACCAGTACTTGCTGTAACCAGGGCTGCTGTAGCCAGTGCCGCAATAGGCCGCCAGGCTGCCGCGGAAACCGGCGCGCCCTGTAAGCCCGCCGCCGCTATCGTCCTCACCCATGACCACCAGCAGCCTGCGTGACCTGCCGCTGTTCGCCGCGCTCGCCGACTCCCAGCGCATCCTGGTCGCCGGGGCCGGCGGCGGCTTCGACATCCTCGGCGGCCTGCCGCTGGCCCTCGCGCTGCGCGAGCGCGGGGCCGAGGTGTTCCTCGCCAACCTGACCTTCGTCTCCTCCGGCTTCAGCCTGGACGCGTGGCTGGCCCCCGACGTCGCCACTGTCACGCCGACCACCGGCGGGTTCGCCGAGTACTTCCCGGAGCGGACGCTGGCGCGCTGGCTGAAGATCGCGGGGGAGCCCTCGACGGTCTACGCGTTCCAGCGCACCGGCGTGCGGCCGCTGACCGAGGCGTACCGGGCGCTGGTCGCGCACCACGCCATCGACGCGATCGTGCTGGTCGACGGCGGGACCGACATCCTGATGCGCGGGGACGAGACCGGGCTCGGGACGCCGGAGGAGGACATGCTGAGCCTGGCGACCGTGGCCGGGCTGGCCGAGGTGCCGGTGCGGCTGGTGGTCAGCATCGGCTTCGGCATCGACGCCCACCACGGGGTGAACCACGTGCAGGTGCTGGAGAACCTGGCCGATCTGGACGCCGACGGCGCCTACCTCGGCGCGTTCTCCATCCCGCGCGCCTCCCGCGAGGGCTCCCTCTACCTCGACGCGGTCGCATACGCGCAGGAGAACACCCCTATGCGGCCCTCGATCGTGCACGGCCAGATCGCCTCGGCGATGCTCGGTGTGTCCGGGAATGTCCACTTCACAGAACGCACACACAACAGTGTGCTTTTTGTGAACCCACTCATGGCGATGTATTTCACAGCGACCGTCGAAGGACTCGCCGCCCGGCACCTCTATCTGCCGGAGTTGGCGGACACCCGGACCTTCGGGCAGATCACCACGATCATCGGCGCCTTCCGCGACGGCCTCGCCGAGCGCCGCATACCCAGACAGTTCCCACACTGATCCGGCGAAGTACCCTGGAGAGGCACTTAAGATCCCCGGACGAAGGGCACGCCCGATGAGCAAGCAGATCTCCGCGGAGCTCCAAGACGCCTTGGACCGGTCCGCGGACGGCGGGCGCATCGAGTACGAGGAAGCGCTGGAACTGTACCGGCACGCGCCCCTGCACGCGCTGGGCACCGCCGCGGACGCCGCCCGCCGCAAGCGCTACTCCGGGGTGTACGGCGAGGACGGCGAGATCGCCACGTACATCATCGAGCGCAACATCAACTACACCAACGCCTGCGTCACGGCGTGCAAGTTCTGCGCCTTCTACGCCCCGCCGAAGTCGGACAAGGTCTGGAGCCGTCCGCTGGAGGACATCCTGCGCCGCTGCGCGGAGACCGTCGCGCTGGGCGGCACGCAGATCATGTTCCAGGGCGGGCACCACCCGGACTACGGGGTCGAGTACTACGAGGAGAACTTCCGCGCCATCAAGGCCGAGTTCCCGCAGTTGGTCATCCACTCCCTGGGCGCCTCCGAAGTGCAGCACATGGCGAAGGTCTCCGGCGTCACCATCGAGGAGGCCATCACCCGGCTGAAGGAGTCCGGTCTGGACTCGTTCGCCGGCGCCGGCGCCGAACTGCTCCCGGCCCGCCCCCGCAACGCCATCGCGCCGCTGAAGGAGTCCGGCGAGCGCTGGCTGGAGATCATGGAGACGGCGCACGGCCTGGGGCTGGAGAGCACGTCCACGATGCTCATGGGCACCGGCGAGACCAACGCCGAGCGCATCGAGCACCTGCGGATGATCCGCGACGTGCAGGACCGCACCGGCGGCTTCCGCGCGTTCATCCCCTACACGTACCAGCCGGAGAACAACAAGCTGAAGGGCCAGACCCAGGCCACGATGTTCGAGTACCTCCGCCTGATCGCCGTCGCCCGCCTGTACCTGAACAACGTCGCGCACATCCAGGGCTCCTGGCTGACCGTCGGCAAGGAGGCCGGCCAGCTGTCGCTGCACTACGGCGCCGACGACCTGGGCTCGGTGATGCTGGAGGAGAACGTGGTCTCCTCGGCCGGCGCCAAGCACCGCTCGAACCGCATGGAGCTGATCCACCTGATCCGCGCCGCCGGTCGGGTCCCGGCCCAGCGCAGCACCACCTACGAGCTGATCACCGTGCACGACGACCCGGCGAACGACCCGGTCGACGACCACGTGATGAGCCACATCGCGTCCACGGCGATCGAGGGCGGGACGGCGCATCCGGAACTGAAGCTCGTCGACGTGCGCTGAGGCGCGCGCGACCATCGCTCACCCGCCCGCGCGGCGCGGCCGGCCTTATCAGGCCAGGCTGTCGCGCGCGGCGGTGAGGAGGGCCGTCTTCAGCGGATTCGGCCTCCAACGCGCACCGGATGAACTCCGTGAGAGTCCTGATCTGCTCGGCGCGCCGATCCTCCGACAGCTGTGCGGCCCGCCGGCGTTCGTCAGTGCGCTCCGCCGCACGTTGCGTCGTGCGCTGCGTCGCATAGGTCACCGCCCCGCCGACCGCGACCCCCGCCATGGAAAACACAGCCGTCCATATGTCTCCTGCCGCGGTCGCTCCCGGCCCGCCATCAGGCGTACCCGCCGACTTGCGCGGCCAGCAGCTCGCTATAGTCGCGTGCAAGTTTGGCTGTGGTGTCCGCCCAGCCCTCAATCGGCTTGGGATGCCCCTCGATCCGGATGGTTACCCAGTCGTTGAGCGAGGTCGCTTCGGCGATCCTGCACCAACGGCCGTCCCACGCGATGTAGTCGCGCCGCTTGGCCTGGCCGAGGGTCGGGGTCCCGGCGTCGGCGTCCACCAGGACGCAGCCCACGGGAACGCTCGGCGACGGAATCGACCAGAGCCGCGCCAACGTGGTGTGAGGCGTCGGGCGGCGCGCGGCCGTAGCCGGGGTGTCCTTCGTTATGGCGTCCAGGTTCCCAACCGGACCATACTCGCGTCGATCAGCACTCATACATGCAAAGACGGATGAGCGCAGCTCAGCGCAGAAGTAGGCAGAGGTTTTCACTGGTTTTCATGTCAAGCGTGGTGACTGGGGAGATGCTCAAGGCGGCCCGCGAGGCTGCCAGTATTGGCCTGTCCGCGATGGCCACGCGTACCCACTTCAGCCTTAGCCACTTGAGTAACGTCGAGGCTGGGAGGCGCGCACCAACGGCCGACCTGATTGCTGCCTACGAACAGGAGATCCGCGTTCGACGCGGGGTGGCAAGAACGGGCCCGCAAGCTCTATGAGCTGAGCCGCGAAGCGGCCACGGAAGCACGAGACGACGCACTCACGGGGAACGCCCTCGCGTTCCTGGCCTATCAGCGGCAGGGTTCAGCTACGGATGCGGTCGAGATAGCCGCCGCCTCGGTCGCGCGTGCCGGGCCGGCCGTGCCGGGCGCGGTGCGAGCCCTCTTGCTTGAGCGGCTGGCTTGGGCATACGCCATTGCCGGGGAGCCCCGAGAGACGGAACGAGCCTTGGACGCGGCGCATGAAGCGTTGGCGCGTGAGGGACAGCCGTCGCCGGATTGGGCAGCATGGGTGGACGCGTCAGAGCTTCAGATCATGACAGGGCGCTGTTGGGCACAGCTTCGACAGCCGGGACGGGCAATCCCCGTACTGGAGAACGTCCTCAGCGCTTACCCGGACCTGTGGGGCCGGGACAAGGCGCTGTACCTCACGTGGCTTGCGGAGGCGTACCGCGATGCCGGGGAGGTTGAGCAAGCCGCCGCCGTTCTAAGCGAGGCGCAAGCCCTGTCTGCCGACGTGGCGTCTGTCCGTCCCCGACAGCGGATCACGGACGTTGCTGCGACGCTGGCCCCCTACGGCTTCAGCCTTTCGTGACTGTCGCTGTGATCCACTCGCCGTATGGCTTTGACACGGCCGTGAACGGAATCGCCACCACTTCCGGCTTTTGCCACGAGTGTTCGGCCACGATATGCGCCTCAAGGGCGGCGAACTTGTCCGCCGTCGTCTTCAAGATAAGTTGCCACTCTTCACCCTCTCCTAGCTCCCCGAGATGCCAGAAGACGGACCCAACCGGTCCGATGATCTGGGCACCGGCCGCCAGCCTCGCGGCAACAGCCGACTTCCCGAGCCGTACGGCTTCCTCTCGTGTCTCGGTCGCCGTGGTCACTTGCACGTATTCAGCCATGGCCCGAACTGTAGCCAGTCGGCTTAGCAGAGGGTGTCCATACAACATCGCAGTCAGTAGCCTGAGCGGCGGACCCGCATTCGTGACCCGCTGGTAACCACGTGCCTCCACGTGGCCCTATAGTGGAGGTGAAAAGTTGGAAGTTCCCCTCACCGTCTCGGACTTCCTAGACCGCGCCGAAGTCGTCTACGGCGACCGCGCAGCCGTCGTCGACGAACCCGACCAGCCCGCGCCGTCCTGGGGCACGCTCACTTACAAGGACATCGCTAAGCGCGCCCGTGCGCAGGCTGCTGCATTGGACCGCCTCGGGGTGGACGCGGGGGCGCGGGTGGCGGTGGTGTCGCACAACTCCGCGCGGCTGCTCACCTCGTTCTTCGGGGTCAGCGGGTACGGCCGGGTCCTGGTGCCGGTGAACTTCCGGCTGCGGACCGATGAGGTCGCCTACATCGTCGAGCACAGTGGGGCCGAGGTGCTTCTGGTCGATCCGGAGTTGGCGGACTCGCTCAAGGATGTGAAGGCGCGGCACCGGTTCGTCATCGGTGCCGAGACCGACGCCGAGTTCTTTACCGGGGACCATGAGCCGGTGCGCCACGCGATCGACGAGAACGACACCGCGACCATCAACTACACCTCCGGCACCACCGCGCGGCCCAAGGGCGTGCAGCTCACGCATCGCAACCTCTGGCTGAACGCGGTCCTGATGGGGCTGCACCTCGGCGTCAGCGATCGCGACGTCTACCTGCACACGCTGCCGATGTTCCACGCCAACGGCTGGGGCATGCCCTACGTGGTCACCGGCCTCGGGGCGAAGCAGATCGTGCTGCGGAAGGTCGACGGCACCGAGATCCTGCGCCGGATCCAGGAGCACGGCGTCACCCTGCTGAACGGCGCCCCGACCGTCATCGCGATGGTGCTGGCGGCGGCGAAGGAGTGGGAGGGCGAGATCCCGGGCCGGGACCGGGTGCGGATCGTGGTGGCCGGCGCGCCGCCGCCGAGCACCGTCATCCAGCAGGTCGAGGACGTGCTGGGCTGGCAGTTCAACCAGATCTACGGCCTGACCGAGACCGCCCCGCTGGTGACGGTGAACCGCACCCGGCAGGAGTGGGACGGCCTGTCGAGCCTGGAACGCGCGCAGAACCTGATGCGGGCCGGCGTGCCCTCGCTGGGCACCCAGATGGTCACCGACCCCGAGGGCGAGGTCCTGGTGCGCTCCAACGTGGTCCTGGCGGGCTACTGGGAGCAGCCCGAGGAGTCGGAGCGGGCGCTGGCCGAGGACTGGTTCCACACCGGCGACGGCGGCGTCATCGGCGCCGACGGCTACCTGACCATCTCCGACCGCAAGAAGGACGTCATCATCACCGGCGGCGAGAACGTGTCCTCCATCGAGGTCGAGGACGCGCTCTACAAGCACCCGGGCGTCGCCGAATGCGCGGTGATCGGGGTGCCGGACGACAAGTGGGGCGAGACCATCAAGGCGCTGGTGGTGCTCAAGGAGGACCACTCCTCGCGGGCCACCACCGAGGCGGAGGTGATCAAGCACTGCAAGGGCCTGATCGCCGGCTACAAGGCGCCGACGAGCGTGGAGTTCCGGGAGACCCTGCCGCGTACCGCCACCGGGAAGTTGCAGAAGTTCAAACTGCGCGAGCCGTATTGGGAGGGCCGGGAGCGCAAGGTCAATTGACCCGCCGGGTGAACTGATTTGCGATTGTCTCAGTATTCTTGTATGCCTCCGCGCCCGCCCGCTACATTGGCGCGCGTTGTTTCTGGCGCACAGGTTTGCGCACTGGTTTGCGCACAAGTTTGCGTACAAGACTATTGAGCAGGGAGATCCTGCGCGGGGGCGGGACATGTCAGGCAGCTCGCGGACGGCGCCGCGCGATCTCGGCGCGGTGGCCGTCCGGCTCTTCGAGCGGGCCGCGACCGGGGAGAGCGTGGAGTTGGCCGTGCTGTCCGGGGTGGAGCGGTGTGTGCTGGGCGGGGCGTCGTACGCGTTGCTGGAACGACCGGTGCGGCTCGCGTGGGACGGTTTCGGGGAAGCCCGGCGGAACAAGGCGACGGAGCTGTCCCTGGCCGGTATGAGCGAGCGCGGGCTCATCCGGCGCGAAGCCGGGGAAGGCGCGGCAGAGCCGGCCGCCTCGCTCTGGACCATGTCGCCGGAACTGGGGATAGTGCAGGCGGCGCAACGGAAACCGGCCTATCTGGTCGTCACCGAGGTCGAGGGCAAGAAGACGCGCGGTCTGCGGTTCTTCGCAATCGGCGACAAGGAACAGCCGGTGTGCGGCGTCGTGGTCGAGGAGCCGGTGGCGCTGCCGACGGGTTCCTACAAGAACGTCGAGACCCTGGGCCCGCTCGGCTGGATGAGCCGCTACCGGCTGGTCTCCGAAGGCCACGCGGTCGGCATCCTCACGGACATGGCCCTGACCCCGCGCCAGGACCGGGGCGGCACCTACCTGTACGGCATCCGGCGCTTCCAGCGGCCCGAGGGCGGCGCGGTCGTCGAGGCCGGGATCTCCGTCGCCGGCGCGGGATCGGCGGCCCGGGTGCGCCGGTTCAGCGCCGGGCAGAGCGACCGGGAGGTCTTCGCGGTGAAGGCCGAAGTGCTGCACAGCCTGCTCGGCCGCCTGCTCGCGACCGGATCCTGGTGACCGGATCCTGGGGGGGGCACAGCCTTCTGTCATCAGATCCCTGGCATCAGACTCCTGCCATCCACGACGCCCCTCTTTGTCGTACCATCCATGATCCGATAGCCCGTCGTTGGAGTGTTGTTCAACTACCGGTGCGGGCGCAGTCCATCTTGGCCTCGGAGGATACGGGCGGCGACCGGCCATCCCGGGCTTGTCGCATGTCACAAGGGGGTCCCAACCTTGTCCCGCACCGTCACCCGGCTCGCCGTCGCCGGCGGCCTCACCGCCCTGCTCGGCGGCGTGCTGGCCGTCGCCCCGTCCCAGGCCGCCTCGCACGGCAAGCCGCACGCTCCGGCGCAGCACGTACTGCTCATCTCAGTGGACGGCCTGCACCAGTCCGACCTGGCGTGGTACGTGCAGCAGCACCCGGATTCGGCCCTGGCCAAGCTGGTCAAGGGCGGCGTCGACTACTCCGCCGCGTCCACCCCGGTCCCGTCGGACTCCTTCCCCGGCATGACCGCGCAGCTGACCGGCGGCAACCCGGGCACCACCGGGGTCTACTACGACGACACCTACAACCACGGCCTGCTGCCGGCCGGCACCACCAAGTGCGACGGCAGCGTGCCGCTGGGCGCCGAGGTCGACTACACCGAAGACCTGGACTGGAACAAGAACTCGATCGACGCCGGCCAGGGCCTGACCGGGCTGCCGGGCTCGATCCTGAACCTGACCGGCAACGCCAAGAGCCTGATCAACCCGGCGAAGCTGCCGGTCGACCCGAAGACCTGCAAGCCGGTCTACCCGAACAACTACCTCCAGGTGAACACGGTCTTCAACGTGGTCCACAACGCCGGTCTGGGTACCGCGTGGTCGGACAAGCACGCCGCCTACCAGCTGCTGTCCGGTCCGTCCGGCACCGGCATTGAAGACATGTTCTCTCCGGAGATCAACAGTCAGGATCCGGCGCTGGCGCCCGGCCAGGACTGGACCACGGACAACGCCGCGACCCGGCAGTACGACGACTACAAGGTCCAGGGCGTCCTGAACGAGATCGACGGCTTCGACCACAGCGGCAAGGCCGAGGTCGGCACCCCGGCCGTCTTCGGCCTGAACTTCCAGGCGGTCTCCACCGCGCAGAAGCTGCCCACCTCCGACGGCATGGCCGGCGGCTACCTCGCCGACGGCCAGACCCCGGGTCCGCTGCTGTCCAGCACGATGGACTTCGTCGACAACGAAGTCGGCCGGTTCGTGGCCGAGATCAAGAAGACCGGCCAGGCGAACGACACCACGATCATCTTGTCGGCCAAGCACGGCCAGTCGCCGAAGAACCCGGCCGCGCTGACCCGCATCCCCGACGGACCGCTGCTCGACGGCCTGAACGCGGCCTGGAAGAAGGCCCACCCCGGGGCCGGGAACCTGGTCGCGCTGTCCACCGACGACGACGCCATGCTGCT
The DNA here is from genome assembly GCF_018274385.1 of Catenulispora pinistramenti. Taxonomy (GTDB): domain Bacteria; phylum Actinomycetota; class Actinomycetes; order Streptomycetales; family Catenulisporaceae; genus Catenulispora; species Catenulispora pinistramenti. The sequence continues at coordinate 36,736 of NZ_JAAFYZ010000021.1, forward strand.
GTGGCTCAACGACCGCAGTCAGGCCGCCGCCGACTTCGCGAAGAAGTACCTGCTGGCCCAGAGCGGCACCGGCAACGACATCAAGGGAAACCCGAAGGCGTTCACGCACGGCGGGCTGACCACCGTCTACGCCGGCGCCGAGGCGCGCCAGTACTTCCACGTGCAGCCCGGTGACAACCGGGTGCCGGACATCTTCGGCATCGCGCAGCACGGCGTGGTGTTCACCGGCGGCCAGGCCAAGATCGCTGAGCACGGCGGCGCGGCCGAGGACGACCGCGACGTGCCGATCGTGGTCTCCGGCGCCGGGGTCGGCGCCCGCGGCGTGAACGGCCGGCAGGTCGAGACGACCCAGATCGCCCCGACCATCCTGCGGCTGCTGGGCCTCAACCCGCAGGCGTTGCAGGCGGTGCGGATCGAGCACACCAAGGTGCTGCCGGACCTCGGGCGCGAGTGCGACTGACCCGGATCGTCGGAAAACGGTAAGGCCTGTGGGGCCCGTGCGATCACGCACCGGCCCCACTGCTTGCCTTAACCTCGAACCGTGCTGACCCTCCACGCCGCCCCGCTCGTCCTGCCGATGACCGCCGCCCCGATCGCCGACGGCGCGATCGTCGTCGACGACGGCCGTGTCCTCGCCGTCGGAACCCGTGCCGAACTCCTCGCCGCGCATCCGGAGGCGCGTGTTCGGGACTGGCCGGGCATCCTCACCCCGGGACTGGTCAACAGCCACGCCCACACGCAGTACTTCGACTTCGCGGACCTGGCGACCTCCGGTCTGCCGTTCCCCGAGTGGCTGCACCAGATGGTCGAGCGCCGGGCGACGTTCACCGACGCGATGTGGCAGGAGTCCACGCGGCGCGGGCTGCACGCGTATCTGACGACCGGGACCACGGCCGTCGCCGACATCGTGACCGAGCCGGTGGTGCTCTCGGCGATCGCGCGCAGCGGGATCCGGGGCGTGGCCTACATCGAGGCCGTCTTCGCCGACGACGCCTCGTGGGCGGCCGGCCGGCGTGCCGACTTCGTGGCGGCGGTCGACGGATCCGGCGGTCCGGCCCGCGGGGTCTCGCCGCACACGCCGTTCACCATCAGCACCGGTGTCTACGAGGACTGCGTCGCCGTCGCGCACGAGCGCGGCAAGCGCCTGCACCCGCACATCGCCGAGACCACGCAGGAATCCGAGTACGTCCTGACCGGCACCGGCCCGTTCGCCGACAACGCCAAGAAGTTCGGCCTCGACTTCTCCGACATCCTCGACCGGGGCACCGGGATGACGCCGGTCGAGTGGGCCGACGCCCGCGGCGCGCTCGGCCCCGACTGCCACATCGCGCACGGCGTGCACGCCAACGAGTCCGACCGCGCGCTGCTGCGCGAGCGGGGGACCGCGGTGGCGTTGTGCGTGCGCTCGAACCGGATCCTGGAGTCCGGGGAACCGCCGGTGGCCGCGTATCTGGCCGAGGGTTCGCCGGTCGGCATCGGTACCGACTCGGCCGCCTCCTCGCCGTCGCTGGACCTGCTGGAGGAGGCGCGGGCGTTGCGCGCGGTGGCCCGCGCACAGGGGTACGCGGCCGAGGATCTGGACCGGCGCATCGTGGAGGCGGCGACGCTCGGCGGCGCGGTCGCGCTCGGCCTGAGCGAGGGGCCGGACCGGGTCGGGCGGCTGGAACCCGGCGTGCGTGCGGACTTCGCCGTGTTCTCGGTGCAGGACGGCACAGACGGTGACAGCGATCCCTACAAGCGGCTCATCGACCACGGCACCTGCGTGGCCACGGTGCTCGGCGGCACCATCGTGCACCGCTCCGTCTGAGGCGGTACCGGCGCCGGCCGCCCCGGGTGAGAGAATCGCCCCGTGAGCCGAGCTTCCCTGGACAAACAGCCGCACGAGGTCGCCGCGATGTTCGACGGCGTGGCCGAGCGCTACGACCTGACCAACGACGTGCTGGCGCTCGGCCAGACCCGGTTGTGGCGGCGGGCGGTGCGGCAGGCGGTGGACGCCAGGCCCGGACAGCGGGTGCTGGATCTCGCGGCCGGCACCGGGACCAGCACCCAGCCGTTCCACGCGGCCGGGGCGGAGACCGTCTCCTGTGACTTCTCGCTCGGCATGCTCCAGGTCGGCAAGCGCCGGCTGCCGCACCTGACGTTCGCCGCCGGCGACGCGACCCGGCTGCCGTTCCGGGACGGCGTCTTCGACGCGGTGACCATCTCCTTCGGGCTGCGCAACGTCCAGGACACCGACGTCGCGCTGCGCGAACTGCTGCGGGTCACCAAGCCCGGCGGCCGGCTGGTGGTCTGCGAGTTCTCGCACCCGACGCTCGCGCCGTTGCGCACCGTCTACATCGAGTACCTGATGAAGGCGCTGCCCGCGGTCGCCACGAAGGTGAGTTCGAACCCGGACGCCTACGTCTATCTGGCCGAGTCCATCCGGGCCTGGCCGGACCAGCGCGAGCTGGCCGCGGTCATCGGCGAGGCGGGCTGGCAGCGCGTCGCGCACCGTAACCTGACTGGCGGAATCGTCGCATTGCACCGCGCATTTAAGGAAGACTGAGTCTGTGAAGGCTCGAATAGGCCGGGCGACGGCGCTCGTCACCGCGGCGGTGCTGCTGCTGGCATCGGCGGCGGCGTGCTCGGGGGGCGGCTCGAAGCATTCGGGCCCGGACAACGGCGGTTCGCCGGGTACCACTCAAGGCAGCTCTCCCGGGGCCAGTCCCGGTGGGCCTACTGGGGCTCCCGCTGGGGCTCTCAACGTCGCGACGGAGAACGCCCAGCCCGGCGCGCCCGGGTGGAACAAGGGCATAGATTCCGGCGACGACCACGGGATCGAGGGTTACGCCGACCAGATAGCGGTGACCTCCGGGCAGAGTTTCAAGCTCTATGTGAACACCGCCGCGCCGAATTTCACGGCCACCGCCTACCGGATCGGCTACTACGGCGGGACACAGGCCCGGCAGGTGTGGAAGTCCGATCCGACACCGGGGAAGGCGCAGCCGAAGTTCACGGTGGAGTCGCAGGTGAACACGGTGAGCACGAAGTGGCAGCCGTCCCTGACGGTCACCACGAACAACTGGCCGGAGGGCTCCTACCTGATCCGGCTGGACGCGGTCGGGGGCAAGGTGAAGGGCGCGCGGTTCGTGCCGATCACCGTCAAGTCCACCTCCACGGCCGGCAAGGTGGTGCTGATCAACGGGGTCACCACCTGGCAGGCCTACAACTCCTACGGCGGCTACGACCTCTACAGCGGCGGCCCGAAAAACGACTACGCCAACCGTGCACGCATCGTGTCCTTCGACCGGCCCTACGACACCACCGGCGCGGACCGGTTCCAGACCTACGAGCAGTCCTCGATCGTGTTCGCCGAGAAGCTGGCCGCGTCCCACAACCTGCAACTCGCCTACGCCACCGACCTCGATCTGCACGAGGACCCCGGTCTGTTCCAGGGCGCGCGGGCGATCATCTCGCTCGGCCACGACGAGTACTACTCGACGCAGATGCGCCAGACCCTGACCCAGGCGCGCGACGCCGGGACGAACATCGCCTTCCTCGGCGCGAACGCCATTTTCCGGCACATCCGCTTCCAGGACTCGCCGCTGGGCAAGGACCGCATCCAGGTGGACTACAAGGACGCGTCCGAGGACCCGATGCACGTGACCAATCCGGCTGAATCCACCCAGGACTGGCGCAACCCGCCGGATCCCCGGCCGGAGAACGTGCTGACCGGGGTCTTCTACGAGTGCAATCCGGCGAACGCGAACATGGTGGTCTACGACCCGACCTCATGGCTGCTGGCCGGGACCGGGGCGAAGGCCGGGCAGTCGTTCAAGGGTCTGATCGGCATCGAGTACGACCGGGTGGTGTCCGACTCGACGACCCCGCACCCGATCGAGGCGCTGACGCATTCGCCGATCACCTGCATGGGCAAGGCCTCCTACTCCGACTCGGCGTACTACACGGTGCCCTCCGGCGCCGGCGTCTTCGCGACCGGCACCATGCGCTGGAACTGCGCGCTGGTCAGCGGCGGCTGCACCGACAAGATGGACGCCGCCGCCCACACCTTCGCCCAGCAGGTGACCCAGAACATGCTGCTCGCCTTCGCCGCCGGCCCGGCCGGTCAGGCGCATCCCGCGGTGGACAACACGGCGCGGCTCAAGCCGGCGCCGAGCCGGGGCGGGGTGGCACCGTAGCGGGTACTCCGCCAGAGCGAGCGGTTCGGCCGGCGCGGGCGGTTCGGCCGGCGCCGGGGCGCGCGCCGTCGCGCCGTCCGCCCGGCCTGACCGCAGCCCCCGCACCGCCTGCCCTTAGAATCGGCCGGGTGACCGCCCAAACCTCTTCCCCCGCTCCGAGCCAGGCCGTGCCCTCGGAGAACGTCGCCGACGTCATCGTGGTCGGTGCCGGGCCCTCGGGCTCGGCGACGGCCCACCACCTGGCCTCCGCGGGTCTGGACGTCCTGCTGCTGGAGAAGTCCCAGTTCCCGCGCGAGAAGGTGTGCGGCGACGGCCTGACCCCGCGTGCGGTGAAGTCGCTCGTGCGGATGGGTGTCGACACGTCCGAGGAAGCCGGGTGGCTGCACAACAAGGGGCTGCGGATCATCGGCGGCGGCATGCGGCTGGAGATGCCGTGGCCGGAGTTGGCCGCGTACCCGAACTACGGGCTGGTGCGGCCGCGCGCCGACTTCGACCAGATCCTGGCCCGGCAGGCCGAGAAGACCGGCGCCCGGCTGCACGAGAACACCAACGTCACCGGTCCGGTCGTGGACCCGCGCAGCAACCGGGTGATCGGGGTGACCGCGCGCATCACCGACGCCGACGGCGCCAAGCGGGACACCGAGTTCCGCGCCCCGCTGGTGGTCGCCGCCGACGGCAACTCCACCCGGCTCTCGATCGCGCTGGGGCTGCACAAGCGTGACGACCGCCCGATGGGCGTCGCTTACCGCACTTACTACAAGTCGCCGCGCACCAACGACGACTACCTGGAGTCCTGGCTGGAGCTGTGGGACGGCCAGCGGCTGCTGCCCGGCTACGGCTGGGTCTTCGGCATGGGCGACGGCACTTCCAACGTGGGCCTGGGCATCCTGAACACCACCAAGTCGTTCCGCAACGTGAAGTACCCGGACCTGCTGCGCGCCTGGCTGAAGAACACCCCGGAAGAGTGGGGCTTCAACGAGGGGAACCGCACCGAGCCGATCCGCGGCGCCGCGCTGCCGATGGGCTTCAACCGCCAGCCGCACTACACCCGCGGCGTGCTGCTCGTCGGCGACGCCGGCGGCATGGTCAACCCGTTCAACGGCGAGGGCATCGCCTACGCCATGGAGTCCGGCGAACTGGCCGCGGACGTCATCGCGCAGGCGCTGATCCGGCCGGCCGGCCCGGAGCGGGAGCTGGCACTGTCGGCGTACCCGCGCGCGCTGAAGGAGACCTACGGCGGCTACTACACGCTGGGCCGGCTGTTCGTGTCCCTGATCGGCAACCCGAAGGTGATGCGGCTGGCCACCCAGCGCGGCCTGTCGCACCCGATGCTGATGCGCTTCACGCTGAAGATGCTCGCCAACCTCACCGACCCCAAGGGCGGCGACTCGATGGACCGCATCATCAACGTGATGGCGAAGATCGCGCCGGACGCGTGAGTTCGGCGCCGCGCGGGTTGCCGAATGCGCGGGTCGCTGAATTAGAGTGCAGTCAGGCCGTGACTGGCGCTGAGGTGGGACACCACCGGGGAGCGGCCTGACACCGTTGTCTTCTGCCGTGCGCCTGGGCGATTCCGTGACGATCGCCCAGGAGGCGCGCTCATGACCGAATCCCACAACGCCGCTCTTCTGGACGGCACCGCCGTGGCCGCCCGCATCGTCGAGAAGGTCACCGCCGACGCGGCCGCGCTCACCGCCGGCGGCGTCACCCCGTGCCTGGCGACCGTGCTGGTCGGCGCGGACCCGGCCTCGGTCACCTACGTCCGCATGAAGCAGAACCGCAGTGCGAAGGCCGGGATCGGCTCCTGGCACGTGGAACTGCCCGCGAACATCACCACCGCGACCCTGGTCGCCGCGCTCACCGAACTGTCGCAGGACCCGGACGTGCACGGCATCCTGCTCCAGCACCCGGTGCCCGCGCACATCGACGAGCGCGCCGCCTTCGAGGCCATCGCGCCGGAGAAGGACGTGGACGGCGTCACGATGCACTCCTTCGCCGCCATGGCCTTCGGCGAACCCGGCTTCGTCTCCGCCACCCCCGGCGGCATCCTGCGCCTGCTCGACGAATACGGGGTCGAACTCGCCGGCAAGCACGCCGTGGTGGTCGGCCGCAGCCCGATCCTCGGCAAGCCGGTCGGGATGATGCTCCTGGCCCGGGACGCCACGGTGACCTACTGCCACTCCCGCACCGCCGATCTGGCCTCCTACACCCGCCAGGCGGACATCCTGGTCGCGGCCGTGGGCCGGCCCGCGTTCATCACCGGCGAGGCCATCAAGCCCGGCGCGGTCGTCATCGACGCCGGCTACAACCCCGGCAATATCGGCGACGTCGACTTCGCCAGCGCGGTGACGAAGGCGGGCCTGATCACGCCGGTGCCCGGCGGCGTCGGACCGATGACGATCGCGGTGCTGCTGGAGCAGACGGTCGCGGCGGCGACCCGGCAGCAGGGGCGTCGCTAGAGGGCTTGTCTGTGTGGGGGGCGCGTCAGATGTGGCCCAGGATCGCCCTGACGATCTGATCGATCCGTTGCCAGTCCTGGGCCGTCACCGCGCCGCGCGGGTGCGTGAGGCCGGAGATCGGAAGCCACTCGACCAGCTCCGGCAACACGGTGCCCGTCAGCGGGGTGGCGAGCGGAACATCCGTGGCGAAGTCCTCGGCCGGCAGCGGCCACCGGGCACACGATCACGCGGCCCGGGCCGGCCTCGTTGTAAAGGTTCGAGGAGAGGATGAGTGCGAGGGTCGGACGATCGCCGCGCTCCCAGATCTCACCCTGCCGCACGCTGCTCCTCGACGTCTTCCTTGTGCCCCGCAAGCCATTCGGGGGTGATGCCCAGCTGGCGCTCCCGCTCTGCCGAGCGGCTGAAACGCTGGCGCCAGGCCGCTTCGGTGAGGACCTTGTCGGTCCAATTGGACAGGTTCATCCCGGCGGCGCTGGCCGCGGCCCGCGAAGCGTCTATGGTGTCCTGCTTCACACTCACATCCAGCTTTGGCATGGTACTAAAAATACCACCAGGAGTGGTACAGGTGATGGCCTTTGCTGAGGCACTCGGACCGATGACGATCGCGGTGCTGCTGGAGCAGACGGTCGCGGCGGCGACCCGGCAGCAGGGGCGTCGCTAGAAGGCTGGTTGTCTATACACGTTCATCCAATGGGGCTTCCGGGTTGAAGGCCGTTCTGGCACGATCGCTACCCGCCGGTAACCTGCCATCCGACTCCGGAGGTCCCCCATGTCCCCGTTGACCCGCCGCGCTTTGCTCGGCTCCGGCCTGGCCGCAGGCGTCGGCGTCGCCGCCGGCCTCGGCGCGCTGCCGGACACCGTGCAGCAGGCGCTCGCCGCCACCTCGGTCCGGCCCGGTTCGCTGGACCAGGTCGAGCACGTCGTGGTGTTCATGCAGGAGAACCGGAGCTTCGACCACTACTACGGCACGCTGTCCGGGGTGCGCGGCTTCGGCGACACCTCGCGGGTACGGCTGCCGAACGGCTCGAACGTGTTCGAGCAGAAGCTCTTCGGCACCTGGGGCAGCACCCTGATGCCCTGGCACCTGGACACCGCGACCTCCGACGCGCAGCAGATCTACGACCTCGACCACAGTTGGGGCGGGACGCACAGCGCGTGGGCCAACGGCCAGTACGACAACTGGGTCCCGGCCAAGACCTGGTACACGATGGGCTACTACACGCGGAACGACATCCCGTTCCAGTACGCGCTCGCCGACGCCTTCACGATCTGCGACCAGTACTTCTGCTCGGCGATGACCTCCACCGACCCGAACCGGCTCTTCCTGTGGTCCGGCACCATCGACGCCGCGGGCAAGTACGGCGGGCCGGCGATCGACAACACCGGCAAGGGCTACAAGTGGACCACCTACCCCGAGCGGCTGCAGGCGGCCGGGATCTCGTGGAAGGTCTACCAGCAGCCGGACAACTTCGACGACAACGCGCTGGCCTGGTTCGACCAGTTCGCCAACGCCCCGCAGTCCTCGCCGCTGTGGGTCAACGGCATGCAGAAGCTGGGGCCGGACGACTTCGCGCAGGACGTCGCGGCCGGGAAACTGCCCGCGGTCAGCTGGATCGTGGCGCCGACCGCGCAGTCCGAGCACCCGAACTACCCGCCGGCCCAGGGCGCCGACTTCACCGCGTCCTACGTCCTGTCGGCGCTGGCGGCCAACCCGGAGGTGTGGGCCAAGACCGTCGTGTTCCTGAACTACGACGAGAACGACGGCTTCTTCGACCACGTGGTGCCGCCGGTCGCCCCGCCCGGCACCGCGGACGAGTACGTCAACGGCGCGCCGATCGGGCTGGGCCCGCGGGTGCCGATGGTCGTCATCTCGCCGTGGAGCCGCGGCGGCAAGGTGAACTCCGAGGTCTTCGACCACACCTCGGTGCTGCGCTTCCTGGAGAACTGGACCGGCGTGCGGGAGCCGAACATCTCGGCCTGGCGGCGCACCGTCTGCGGCGACCTGATGTCCGCCTTCGACTTCTCCGGCAAGAACACCGCCTTCCCGGTCCTGCCGGACACCAAGGCGCTGCTGGCCGCCCTCGCGCAGCAGGAGAAGACGCTGCCGCCGGTGTTCCCGCCGCTGGAGCCGTCGATGCCGGTGCCCGAAGGCGGTGACCGGCCGGCCCGGCCGCTCGGCTACGCGTTCGACACCACGTCGTGGACCGACACCTCGGACGGCACCTTCTGGATCAAGGTGGACAACACCGGCGGGCTCGGCGCCGGCTTCTCCATCTACACGGTCAACTACCGCGACTTCGGCGCCTGGCAGTACGTCGTCCCGGCGGGGGAGAGCGTCCAGGACTTCTTCAGTGCCCTGAGCGTCAGCGGCGGCCCCTACGACATCGACGCGCACGGCCCGGACGGCTACCTGCGCGGATTCAAGGGGAACGTGAAGACCTGGGCTGACAAGACTGCCGCGCACCCCGAGGCATCCGTCACGCGCGGCAGGGGCAAGACGCTCACCGCGACTCTGACGAATCAGGGAACGAAGGCGGTGGAGTTCACCGTCGGCGCCAACGCGGCCTTCGGCGCGAACCTGGGTCCCACGCGGAAGGTGACGGTCGCCGCCGGGGGTAAGGAGGCTGTGACGCTGACCGCGACCGCGGCGGGCCGGTATGACTTCACGGTGACCGCCGACACCGGGGACGGGTTCGAGCGGCGGTTCGCGGGCCGGATCTACTGACCGAAGCGGTGTGCGTCCTCGCCTGGGCCGTCGACCCGGGCGACGGACACGCCGTTGTGTCGTCGATCCCGAATTCGCTCCGTCTGTGTTCCGTCTGTTCTCCGTGCCGGCTTGCTACGAGCCGCGCTTCACCGCTTCGCTCAGCCGCGCCGCGGCCTCCACCACCGACTGTGCGTGCAGCCGTCCGGGCTGGCGCGTGAGCCGCTCGATCGGGCCGGACACCGACACCGCGGCGATGACGCGGTTGTTGGGGCCGCGGACCGGCGCCGAGACCGAGGCCACGCCCTGCTCGCGTTCGGCGACCGACTGGGCCCAGCCGCGGCGGCGGACGCCGGCCAGGGTCGTGGCGGTGAACCGGGCGCCCTGCAGACCGCGGTGCAGCCGGTCCGGCTCCTCCCACGCCAGCAGGATCTGCGCCGCGGAGCCGGCGGTCATCGGCAGCGCCGAGCCGATCGGCACGGTGTCGCGCAGTCCTGACATGCGCTCGGCGGCGGCCACACAGACCCTCAGGTCGCCCTGGCGGCGGTAGAGCTGTGCCGATTCGCCGGTGTGGTCGCGCAGCGCGGCCAGCACCGGCCCCGCGGCGGCCAGCAGCCGGTCCTCGCCGGCCGCCGAGGCCAGTTCCTGTAACCGCGGCCCGAGGATGAAGCGGCCCTGCATGTCCCGGGATACGAGACGGTGATGCTCAAGGGCCACGGCCAGCCGGTGGGCCGTCGGGCGCGCCAAACCCGTGGCCGTGACCAGGCCGGCCAAGGTGGTCGGGCCCGCTTCCAGGGCGCTCAATACGACGGCGGCCTTGTCCAGGACGCCGACTCCGCTAGAGTTGTCCATAGACCGAATTCTGCCGTCTCAGATCCCGAGACGCAAGGCGTGCGCCGCGAATGATCCAAACCGTTGCGGGCGCCGCCGGCCGCGAGATCGGCGACAACAGATGTGACCAAGTGGGAAGACAGGAGCGACGATGCCCCACACCCTGGCCGAGAAGGTGTGGGCGGACCATGTGGTCCGCTCGGCCGACGGCGAGCCCGACCTGCTCTACATCGATCTGCACCTGCTGCACGAGGTGACCTCGCCCCAGGCCTTCGACGGGCTCCGGAACGCCGGCCGGCCGGTGCGCCGCCCCGACCTCACCATCGCCACCGAGGACCACAACACCCCGACGCTGGAGATCGACAAGCCGATCGCCGACCCGGTGTCCCGGCTGCAGATCGAGACGCTGCGCAAGAACTGCGCCGACTTCGGCGTGCGGATCCACTCCCTGGGCGACGCCCAGCAGGGCATCGTGCACGTCGTCGGCCCGCAGCTGGGCCTGACCCAGCCCGGCATGACCGTGGTGTGCGGCGACTCGCACACCTCCACCCACGGCGCCTTCGGCGCGCTGGCGTTCGGCATCGGCACCAGCGAGGTCGAGCACGTGCTGGCCACCCAGACGCTGCCGCTCAAGCCGTTCAAGACGATGGCCGTCACGGTCACCGGCGAGCTGGCCGAGGGGGTCACCGCCAAGGACGTCGTCCTCGCCGTCATCGCGCAGATCGGCACCGGCGGCGGGCAGGGCTACGTCATCGAGTACCGCGGCGCGGCCGTCGAGAAGCTGTCGATGGAGGGCCGGATGACGGTCTGCAACATGTCCATCGAGGCCGGCGCCCGGGCCGGGATGATCGCGCCGGACGAGACCACCTTCGCGTACCTGAAGGGCCGCGCGCACGCGCCGGCCGGCGCCGACTGGGACGCCGCGGTCGCGTACTGGAAGACGCTGCGCACCGACGACGGCGCGGGGTTCGACGCCGAGGTCGTCATCGACGGCGATGCCCTGACCCCCTACGTCACCTGGGGCACCAACCCCGGCCAGGGCCTGCCGCTGTCGGCGTCGGTCCCGGACCCGGAGACGGACTTCGAGGCCGAGGTGGACAAGACCGCCGCCCGCAAGGCCTTGGAATACATGGGCCTGCGCGCCGGCACCCCGTTGCGCGAGATCAGGGTGGACACCGTCTTCCTCGGCTCGTGCACCAACGGCCGGCTGGAGGACCTGCGTGCCGCCGCCGCCGTCATCAAGGGCCGCAAGGTCGCCGACGGCGTGCGGATGCTCGTGGTGCCGGGCTCGGCGCGGGTGCGGCTGGAGGCCGAGGCCGAAGGTCTGCATGAGGTGTTCACCGCCGCCGGCGCCGAGTGGCGGTTCGCCGGCTGCTCGATGTGCCTGGGCATGAACCCCGACCAGCTGGCCCCCGGCGAGCGCTCGGCGTCCACGTCCAACCGCAACTTCGAGGGCCGGCAGGGCAAGGGCGGCCGCACGCACCTGGTGTCGCCGCTGGTGGCCGCCGCGACGGCGGTCACCGGGACCCTGTCGTCCCCGTCGGACCTGGCCGCCTGAGCCCACACAGAGCAGGAGCGAGGACAGTCATGGAGAAGTTCAAGACGCACACCGGGCGCGCGCTGCCGCTGCGCCGCTCCAACGTCGACACCGACCAGATCATCCCGGCGGTGTACCTCAAGCGCATCACCCGCACCGGGTTCGAGGACGGGCTGTTCGCGGCCTGGCGCGCCGATCCGGAGTTCATCTTGAACTCCGAGGATTATCAGGGTGTGTCGGTACTGGTCGCCGGACCCGACTTCGGGACCGGTTCCTCCCGCGAGCACGCCGTCTGGGCGCTGAGGGACTACGGCTTCAAGGTGGTGCTCTCGGCGCGGTTCGCCGACATCTTCCGGGGCAATTCGGCCAAGGACGGGCTGCTGACCGCCGTGCTGAAGCAGGAGGACATCGAGATCCTGTGGAAGCTGGTCGAGGAGAATCCGGAGCTGGAGGTGACGGTGGACCTGGAAGCCCGCGAGGTGCGGGTCGAGGGGCACGTCTTCACCTTCGAGGTGGACGACTACACCCGCTGGCGGCTGCTGGAGGGGCTGGACGACATCAGCCTGACGCTGCGGCACGGCGAGGACATCGACGGTTTCGAGCAGAAGCGTCCGGGTTTCAAGCCGAAGACGCTGCCGGCCGCGGTCTGAGCCGCGCGACCGCCGTCCCCTAACGGCGGTACTTGATCAGTTTCTTCTTGGGCGGGGCCGAGGGGCACTATGGGTGAATGTCATCCGACGTGCCCCTACGGCCCCGCCCTTCGCGTTACGCGGCCTTCGCCGCGCGCCTGAAGGACGTCCACAAAGCGCTCGGGGATCCGCGGATCCCGGCGCAGCGGCGCGCCGAACTCACCAAACGGGTGCTCGCCATCACCGCTTTGTCGCGCCACGACGTGACGGTCGCGGCACACCGTTTGGAAGAGTTCTTCACCGAACTCGCAGTGCTCGCCCCCGGAGCCGTTTCCGGGGCCGTTTCTTCCCCCGAAGGCACCCCTTTTGGGAAAAACACTGCGACACAAGGGTGATTTAACCCCTAGGTATTTGATTCACCCTCTGGTGCCACCATACGGTGCGATTGGTTCTGATACGGAGCAAGCATGCGACGTACGGCCGAAATCAGACGCAAGACGTACCAACAGCCCTAAGGGTAGGTAGACATGAACAAGGCCCAGCTGATCGAGGCCGTCGCCGACAAGCTCGACGCGTCCAAGAAGGATGCCGGGGACGCGGTCGACGCGGTCCTGGACGCGATCATCGCTTCGGTGGCATCGGGGACCAAGGTCTCCATCACCGGTTTCGGCTCCTTCGAGAAGGTCAAGCGCCCGGCGCGCACCGCCCGCAACCCGCGCACCGGCGAGTCGGTGAAGGTCAAGGCCTCCTCCGCGCCGAAGTTCAAGGCCGGCCAGGGCTTCAAGGACATGGTCAACGGCGACAAGAAGGCCCCCGCCGCGGCGAAGGCCGCCGCCAAGAAGACCGCGAAGGCGGCCGCGAAGAAGGCGGCGCCGGCCAAGAAGACCGCTGCCAAGGCCACCGCGGCCAAGGCGGCTCCGGCCAAGAAGGCGGCGGCGAAGAAGACCGCCGTCAAGGCGACCGCGAAGAAGGCGGCGCCGGCCAAGAAGACCACGGCCAAGAAGGCCGCGCCGGCGAAGAAGGCCGCCGCCAAGAAGACGACCGTGGTGAAGGCGGCGGCGAAGAAGGCCGCCACCGCCAAGAAGGCGCCGGCCAAGAAGGCCACCCCGGCCAAGAAGGCGGCGGCCCGACCGGTGGCGAAGAAGGTCGCCAAGGCCCCGGCGAAGAAGGCGGCGCCGGCCAAGCGCACCACCGCCAAGAAGGCGCCGGCGAAGAAGAGCGCCGCCAAGCGGTAGTTCTCCTCCGGCGGGGACATAGCGTCCCAACGGTCTAATACGCGGCGGTGCCCTGGTCTGGGCACCGCCTCGTTGTTTTGGGGGACCTGCGAGTGGGGTTCTCAGATGATGTGTGTTGCTGGGGGGAAGATCGATCCAGCCGGTAGCGGCTCTCTCGCTGCTTGCGAAGGCGCCGCTCTATCTCCTTGCCCGGCAGGCCGGTTCTGAGCGACCACGGGCCGCCGTCCAGGCTTGTGACGGGGGGCTACTCCGGCAGCGGCAGTGTCACCAGCGTCAGTGCCACAACGCGCCCGTCATCCACGCTCATCTTCACCCGCTGGCCGATGCGCAGCAGCCGCAGACCGCCGGCGTCGAAGGCCGGGCCGTCGAAGGCGACTTCGGTGCCGTCGTCCAACAGGACGGTGCCGGCGCGGGTCGTGGGGTCGAAAACCCTTGCGGTGCCTTGGGCCTCTTTGCGCGTCACGCACTGTTTATACACCCGAGCACACTCGCTCCCGTGCGCTCCAGACCTCGGTCGTGCGCGGGCCGACACCCAGCAGGAGGGCGTCGGCGAGGTCGGTCGCGGTGTCCACGTCGCGGCGCAGCGAGGCGATCTGTATCCCCTGGCCAAAGCGGGCACCGGCTAGTTCCAGCGCGCCGCTGGCGGCGTGGGCGGCGCGGGAGGGTCCGCCGAAGCGCGGGTCCAATTCCACGCCGGGCGGGGCGAAGAGCATCGTGGTGCCGATGTCGTGGGCGTCGGCGACGAAAGAGCGAACGCCTTCGGCAATATGTGCCAAGGCGATATCCAACTCGGCGGCGCGTAATGCCGGGAGATCTGCGGTGCAGGCGGCGATGCCGATATCGGTTCCGAGTTTTCTTCGGGCCGCCGCCGCTCCGAACATGAATGCGGCGTTCAATCCGGCGTCCGGGGTGTCCGGGACGATCGTCGCGCCGATTTCGCCGAGGACTTCGGCGGCTTGCGGATCGTCGGTGACCACCAGGACGTCGGCGACTCCGGAGGCGGAGAAGGCGGCGTTCACCGTGTCCGTGGCGAAAGCCAGGGCGAGGCGTTCGCGCAGGGCCGGCGGCACGCCGGGGCCGGCCAGCCGGGTCTTGGCGAGCCCCAGGCGTTTCACCGGCACCACCAGACACCAGTCTGTGTTTCCCGTGGTACGGCCCGTGTCGCCGGCGCCGGGCTCGAAAAGGTCTGACCGGGGCATGACTCGATCCTGTCACGTCGGGACGACGACCGGCGTACTTGTTCGGACGCCCCGCACTCGGGAACACTTGGGGGATGCCCTCCAGCACCCCCTACCGGCCGCCCAGGAAGCTGGGTGCGGCCTTCCGGTTCATCGTCATCGTGATGATCCCGTTGCTGCGCGTGGTGATGAAGCGGGACTGGCGCGGCGGCGAGCACATCCCGGAGACCGGCGGTGTGGTGATCGCGGCCAACCACATCTCGCACGTGGACGCGCTGGCCTTCGGCCACTACGTCTACGGCAGCGGCCGGGTCCCGCGGTTCCTGGCCAAGTCCGGGGTGTTCAGGAACAAGTTCGTCGGCAGCGTGCTGCGCGCGGCCAATCAGATCCCGGTCTACCGGGACAGCGCGGACGCGGCCAACGCGCTGCGCGACGCCATCGCCGCGGTGAACGACGGCCAGGCGGTCGCGATGTATCCGGAGGGCACCATCTCCCGCGACCCCGGGCTGTGGCCGATGGCGGCCAAGAGCGGCGCGGCGCGCATCGCGCTGGCTACCGGCTGCCCGGTGGTCCCGGTGGCACAGTGGGGGGCGCAGGAGATCCTGGCCTACCACGAGAAGATGCCGCACCTGCTGCCGCGCAAGCGGATGATCATGCTGGCCGGCCCGCCGGTGGACCTGGACGACCTGCGCGGTCGGCCGCAGACCGCGCAGACGGTGCGGGAGGCGACGGAGCGCATCATGGACGCCATCACCGAGTTGCTGGCGAAGGTGCGCGGCGAGGAGCCGCCGGCGGTGCGGTACGTGCCGGCGAACGAGAACGACAACGGCGAAGCCGACGAAGGGGCCGCGGGCGCGGCCGCCGAGTGGGACGCCGACGGAGAGAGCGGAAAGCAGGTCGAGAGCGCATGAGGCGTTGTGCCGTCTTCGGTACCGGTTCGTGGGGTACGGCGATGAGCATCGTGCTCGCCGACGCCGGCAACGAGGTCGTGATGGTCGGGCGCCGCGAGGCGCAGATCGCCGCGATCAACGCCGACCACGAGAACGCCGACTACACCCCGGGCATCCGGCTGCCCGATACGGTGCGGGCCACCACCGACGCCGCCGAGGCGCTGGCCGGCGCCGAGTTCGCGTACCTCACGGTCCCGGCGCAGACCCTGCGCGCGAACCTGACGGCCTGGAAGGACCTGATCGGTCCGGAGACGGTTCTGGTGTCGCTGATGAAGGGGCTGGAGGTCGGCACCGCCAAGCGGATGACCGAGGTGATCCGCGAAGTCACCGGCTTCGGGCGGGAACGCGTCGCGGTCCTGTCCGGCCCGAACCTCTCGCCGGAGATCGCCCGCCGCCAGCCGGCCGCCTCAGTGGTGGCCGGCCGGGACGAGGACGTGGTGCTGCGCCTTCAGGCCGAGACGAACGGCCCCTACTTCCGTACCTACACCGCCAGCGACGTGACCGGCGTGGAACTCGGCGGCGTGGTGAAGAACGTCATCGGGCTCGCGGTCGGCATCGCCGACGGCATGGGCTTCGGCGACAACACCAAGGCCACCCTCATCACCCGCGGCCTGGCCGAGACGGCCCGGCTCGGCGCGGCCCTCGGCGCGGATCCGTACACGTTCTCCGGGCTGGCCGGACTCGGCGATCTGGTGGCCACGTGCGCTTCGCCGCTGTCGCGCAACCGCAACTTCGGCATGTATCTGGGGCGCGGCCTGACGCTGGAACAGGCACAGGCGGAAGTGAAGCAGACCGCTGAGGGTGTGAAGTCCTGCGAGGCGGTGTTGGAGCTGGCGGATCGGCACGGTGTGGAGATGCCGATCGCCGAGACCGTGGTGGCGATCGTGCACGACGGTCGGGCGCCGGCCGAGATGCTCAAGGAATTGATGACGCGGCCGTTGAAGGCGGAGCGGCACGGGCACTAGGGATCGGGCCGGCTGCCGGAATCGGCCGCCGAATTCGGCTGCCGGAATCGACGTCCGGATCGGAGTCGATGCCCGCGCCGAATTCGGCGGCTGCTAGGCCGGTTCCGGCGCGGTGATGTTCCCCGGGTTCTCCAAACTCCCCGCGCGCTCCGGCCGAGTCCGTTCGGCCCAGCGCGTGACCGACGGCCCCGCCGACCCGGCGGCGGCGAACCCCGCGCCCAGGATCACCCACCCGGGCCCGCCGAGCCCGAGCACCAACGCGGTCAGCAACGCCGGTCCGATCGCGCTCGCGGCGTCCAGGCCGAGCAACGTGAGTCCTTGGTACTGCCCTTGGGCGTGCGCCGGGGCCAGCTCGAAGCTCAACGAGAATCCGGCCGCCGTCACCCACACCCCGGCCCCGCACACCACCGCCGCGCCGCCGAGCAACACGACCGTCTCGGTCCAGCGCGGCCCGGATCCGCTGCCCGCCAACACCGCGCACCCCGCCGCGATCGCCAATCCCGCGATCCGCAACGCCCGGCCGCCTTGCTCGGCCGTCTCTATCCGGCGGCCGACCGGTTGCATCAGCAACACCCCGACCAGGAAGTTCAGCCCGAAGACCGCGGCGGCGACGCCGTGCGGGATGTGGGTGCGCGCGGCGATCCACAGCGGGATCAGCAGCGTCACCACCACCGCTTGCAGGTTTATCAGACCATTGAGAATCGCGAAAGCCGCGTAGGGCCGGTCCGCCAGCGCCGCGAACCGCCGGGTTCCCGGCGGCCGGGGCAGCGGCGCGAAGTCCGGCACCCGCAACAGCAGGAGCGCGCAGACCACATAGGAGACCGCGTTCACCAGGATGACTGTGAGGTACGCCCCGCGCGTGCCGATCTGGATCGCGACCGCCGCGAGCAGCGTTCCGGCCACCACCGCGACGCTCACGAACGTCCGCAGCTTCGCCCGGAACAGCGCCGGCCGCTCACCGCCGACCCGGCCTATCAACGCTCCGCGCGCCGCGTTGTTCGCCGCGTCCGCGACGTAGTCGAAGGCCGCCACCAGTGTGAAGGCCCACCACGAGTGGACGACCACGAACAGCGCCATCGTCACGGTCTGCACGGCGAGCGTCACCAACTGGACGGTGCGCGGCCCGACCCGGTCGGCGAGCGTCCCGGCCGGCACCGAACCGAGCAGAGCGGCCAGCCCGGCGATGCTCAACCCGGTCCCGACCTGGCGCGCCGGGATGCCCACGATCACCGTGAAGTACAGCGCCGACGTGGCCAGGAACATGCCGGTCCCGACCCGGTTCACGAAGCTCGACCACACCAGCGCGCGTTGAGGTCCGGGTTCCGGCAGTTCCGGCAGCCAGCCGCGCAAGCGGCCCACGTCCGTGCCCCGACCCCCCTTGATCATGCTTCGGACTCTACAAGGACTTAGGTATGGTCGGACCATGAGCGATCAGAAGCGGATCCGGGTGGCCGTCGTCTTCGGCGGGCGGTCCAGCGAGCACGCCATCTCCTGCGTCACCGCCGGTTCGATACTGGACGCCGTCCGCAGCAGTCCCGACGCGGACCGCTACGAGTTCCTGCCGATCGGGATCGCCTCCGACGGCCGCTGGGTGTTGGCCGAGCTGCCTGAGCAGGGCGGTCTGCGGCTGTCGATCGAGGACGGCCGGCTGCCCGCGATCGGCCTGCCGGCCTCGGCCGAGCGCTCGAACCTGGTCACCATGGCCGGTGACCCGACCGCCCGCGAGCTGACCGTGCACGAGCCCGGCGCGGTGCCCAAGTCGCTCGGTGAGGTGGACGTCGTGCTGCCGCTGCTGCACGGCCCCTACGGCGAGGACGGCACCTTGCAGGGCCTGCTGGAGCTCGCGGGCATCCCCTACGTCGGCTCCGGCGTGCTGGCCTCGGCGGTCTCCATGGACAAGGAGTTCATGAAGCGGCTGCTGGCCCAGGCCGGGTTCGAGATCGGCGCCTACGAGGTCGTGCGGCCTCGGGACTGGGCCACCGAGGAGGGCCGGTCCGGGGTGCGGCTGGCCGTGGAAGAGCTCGGATACCCGGTGTTCGTCAAGCCGGCCCGGGGCGGGTCCTCGATGGGCGTCACCCGGGTCGACCGGCAGGAGGACCTGGACCAGGCGATCGAGGTCGCCCGCCGGCACGACCCGAAGGTGCTGGTGGAGGCCGCGATCCCGGGCCGTGAGATCGAGTGCGGGGTGCTGGAGGGCCTGGAGCCGCTGGACCGGCCCGAGGCCTCGATGCCGGCCGAGTTGCGGGTCACCGGCCCGCACACGTTCTACGACTTCGAGGCCAAGTACCTCGACGGCAGCACCGAGGTCGACATCCCGGCCCGGCTGAGCGCCGAGGAGATCGAGGACATCCGCGAGCAGACGATCGGCGTCTTCGAGACGCTGGGCGCCGAGGGCCTGGCCCGGGTCGACTTCTTCTACCAGGAGTCGGTTGACGGCGGTCCGGGCCGGTTCATCGTCAACGAGATCAACACCATGCCGGGCTTCACGCCGACGTCGATGTTCCCGCAGATGTGGCTGGCGGCCGGGATGACCTACGCGGAGCTGATCGGGCGGCTGGTCGACACCGCGATGCGGCGGCCGACCGGGCTGCGCTGACCCGCCTGCGCTGACTCGACCGCGGCTGTGGTGAACTCTGGCGGGCTCAGGTCACTGCACCTGGTCGTCGGCGAAGTGCCCGGCCCGGTCCGGGACGGTCTTCACGATCAGCGGGGCCAGGTCCACCAGCGCGTTGGAGGCGTTCTGCTTCTGGGTCTGGCCGTCGTAGGGCACGGTGACCTCGACATACACCGCGCGGTCGGTGGTGGTGTACGTGACGTGGTCGCCGTGGTCCTCGATCAGCCAGTTGACCTGCGCGGTGTCATCGCCCATGTTCGCGTACTGGTTGCTCAGCGGGGTGTAGTCCGGGCCGCCGACCACGATCGCGGCCGGCTCGGCGACCCCGCACCGCAGGACGGTCGTGGGCGAGCCCCAGACCGCGGCCCGCTGTTTCACGTGGTCGTCCGCGCCGACCACTCCGCGCCGGTGGCCGCCCTCCAGCTCCGATGGCAGGGCCTTGACGAGGTTCGCGCAGGCGGACACCACGGCCGGGTCGGAGTCCGGCGGCAGATCGACGCCGACCGCGCCGGTGTGCCCGACGTGGTAGCCCCACACCGCGCCCAGGCATGCCAAAACCGCGGCTGTTCCTACAGCCGCGGCCGGTATCCACCTTTTCGCGTCTCCCGAGGTCGCTCCCACGGAAGACCGGTCTACCACATCACTCGAAGTGCACGATGGGGCAGGTCAGTGTGCGGGTGATGCCCTCGATGACCTGGATCTTGGCGATCACCAGCCGGCCGAGCTCGTCCATGGTCCCGGCCTCGGCGCGGACGATGACGTCGTAGGGCCCGGTCACGTCTTCGGCGGTGGTGATGCCGCTCTCGAGTTCGGCGATCGCCTGCGCCACGGCGCCCGCCTTCCCCACCTCGGTCTGGACCAGGATGTACGCTTGAACCACGTGTCCTCCTACTGTCGGAAACGCCACCGTACCCTGCGGTTCCCTCATTCCGGGAGTCCATGCCCGCTGGGCGGACCGCCGCGGTTCACCCGATCGAGTACCACGGCGTGTCGCCGGGTTACCGTTCTGGCGTGGAGACCATCGACGATGTCGGCGAGTTCGGGCTGATCGCCCGCGTCCAGGCACGCCTGCCCCTGACCAGCCCCGACACCCCCGTCCCGGCCGGCGACGACGCCGCGCTGCTCAACGCCCCGGACGGCCGGCTGGCGGTCAGCACCGACCTGCTGCTGGAGGGCAACCACTTCCGCCGGGACTGGTCCAGCCCCCGTGACATCGGCCACAAGGCCGCGGCGCAGAACTTCAGCGACATCGTCGCGATGGGCGGCGTCCCCACCTCGCTGCTGCTGTCGATGGTGCTGCCCGGCGATCTGCCGGTGGCCTGGGTCGAGGAGTTCGCCGAGGGGGTGGCCGGGGAGTGCGCCGGGCTCGGGGCCATCGTGGCCGGCGGCGACATGGTGCGCGGCGAGCTGATCACGATCTCGGTGACGGTGCTCGGGACGCTGGAGGGCCGGGCCCCGGTGCTGCGGTCGGGGGCTCGGCCCGGGGACACGGTGGCGGTGGCCGGACGGCTGGGGTGGTCGGCGGCCGGGCTGGAATTGCTGCTGTCCGGCGAGAAAACGGGCGTTGAGGCTGGTGATGGCGCGGAGCAAGCGAGTGGTGGCGCGGCCCAAGCGGGGCCCTCGGGTTCGGTGGGGTCGGTGGCCGTGCCGGCTGAAGCGGGATCTGCGGGGTCGGTGGTCGTGCCGCTTGAATCGGGATCTGCGGCCAGGTCCGTGGCGCGTCCTGGAGCAGGGCCCGCGGAGTCGGCGGCCCCGCAGCCTGCTGACTATCTGAGCGCGCACCGCCGCCCGAGCCCGCCGTATGCGGCCGGTCCGCAGGCCGCCCGCGCCGGTGCCACCGCGATGCTCGATGTGAGCGACGGCCTGCTGGCCGACCTGACGCACCTGGCCGTGGCCAGCGGCGTCGCGGTCGACGTCGACAGCGCCCTGGCGGTCACCGCCCCCGGCCCGCGTCTCGACCTGGTTCTGACCGGGGGCGAGGACCATGCGCTGGTCGCGACCTTCGCCCCGGGCGCCGGGCTGCCCGAGGGCTGGCGTCCGATCGGCACGGTCCATGAGGGCTCCGCGGCGGTGACCGTCGACGGCAAGGCGTGGGACGGCGCGGTCGGCTGGAGTCACTTCGGCCATTCGGAGTAGTGCCGGAGTAGGGCCCGCGCCTGGCCCCCGGTCAGGCACCGCGCCGCGTCAGCCCGGTGAGCACCAGCGTGACCAGGGCCCCGACGGCCATCGCGATCCCGGCGGCGTGCATCCCGGACAGTGTGCCGAGGATCGCGACGCCCAGCGCGCTGCCGGTCTGCCGGGCGGCGTTCAGCGCGCCCTGGCCGGTCGCGGCGAGTGCGCGCGGGGTGGCCACGGCCATGTCCGCGGTGATCGACGGGATGGTCATCGTGGTCGCCAGCGCCATCAGCACCTGGGCCAGGATCACCACCGCCAGCGAGGTGTGCGCGCCGACCGTGGACAGGAGCGCGCCGACCGCGATGTTCGCCACCATCGCGACCATCACCATCGGCCGGGCGCCGAACCGGTGCGCCAGCCGGCTGGTCAGCAACGGCAGGAAGCACATCGGGACCATCATCGGCAGGAACGCGACGCCGGTCATGGCCGCGCTCAGATGCCGCGTCTGCTCCAGCCACAGCGTGAGTGAGTACAGCAGGCCGTAGAAGATGTAGTTCGCGGAGACCGCGGTCACCAGGTTGTTGCGGACCCGGCCCAGGCGCAGCAGCTCCGGCGGCAGCACCGGGGTCTGGGCCCGGCGCTCGACGAACGCCACCGCGACGGCGGCCAGTACCGCGAGCCCCAGCGCGGTCAGCGGCGCCGGCCTGCCCCAGCCTTCAGTGCCGGCGTCGACCAGGCCGTAGGTCAGGGCGCTGAGCGCGACGGTGAACAGGACCAGGCCGGGGATGTCGAACTTCTTGCGGTGCTCGGACCGGTGCGAGGACAGCCCGCGGACCAGGAACCAGGAGGCGAGCGCCAGCGGCGGGTTCACGACGAACACCAGCCGCCAGCCGCCGGCCGCGACCAGCGCGCCGCCGAGCACCGGCCCGACGGCCAGCCCGATCCCGGACAGCGCGGCCCACGCGCCGATCGCCTTCGTCCGCTCCTTGGCGTCGGGGTAGAGCCCGGCCAGCAGCGCGAGCGAGGCCGGGACCATGCCGGCCGCGGCGGCGCCGAGCAGCGCCCGGCCGGCGATCAGGCCGGCGGCGTTCGGGGCCAGCGCGCACAGCAGGGATATCAGCCCGAACAGGGCGACCGCGCTCTGATACACCTTCCGCGCGCCGAACCGGTCGGCGATCGCGCCGGAGGCCAGCATCAGACCGGCGAACACGACGGTGTAGGCGTCCACGGTCCAGGGCAGCGCCGCAGCCGAGGCGTGCAGGTGAGTCTTCACATCGGGGAGGGCGACGTTGAGGATCGTCGCGTCGAGCAGGACCATGAAGTTGCCGGCCACGATGCCGGCGAACGCGGCCTTGGCCCGGGGGCTCGCCGGTGTCGGCTCGGGACGAGCGGTAGGACCGGTGACGGTGTCTCCGGTGTTCTTCGGTGCGGCTTCGTCGATCAGTGCCATGGCTCGAGGATCGGGCCGGCCCCGCTCCGGCCGACAGGCCGTCTTTCCGATCGCCCCATCGGAGACTCCGATGGCGGGAAGGGCCGAGCCTGCGCGAGGATTCAGGGCATGATCCGAAGCATATTGCTCCTGAAGTTCACCCCCGAGGCGACCGACGAGCAGATCGAGGCGTTCGGCGCGGCCCTGGCGGCGGTGCCGTTCGAGCGGCGCCGGCACTTCGAGTTCCACCGCGACGTCCGGCTGACGGACGACGCGATGGACGCCGCGGTGATCGCCGACTTCGACGACGAGGAGGCCTACCGGGCCTGGGTCGCGGACCCCGGCCACCACCAGGTGCGGTCCACGTATCTGGACCCGATCCGCGCGCAGCGGGACCGGATTCTGTTCCGCATCTGACCGACCGCCGACCGCCGACCGCGCGCCGACTGCGGACCGAACTCCGACCGCCGGACCGAACCCCGGCCGGCTCAGTCAGCCACCCAGGTGCCCAGCACCGGGTTGAACTCGTTGATCCGGACCCGGGCGACCAGATCGGCCTCGGCGAAGGGGTCGTGCTCCAGCAGCTTCTTCAGCGCCGCCTCGTCCTCGGCTTCGAAGACCAGCAGCGCCCCGGTGTTGTTCACCCACGGCCCCGAAACCAGCAGTTCCCCGCGGTCCTGGGCCTCGCGCAGGAAAGCGCGGTGGGCCGGGCGGATCTCGTCCCGCTTGGCGGTGTCCGCGGTGTAGACGTATTCGACGGCGAAGCGAGCCACCATGTCTCCTTGGGAATGGAAGTTTCAGTCCAGCGACGGCGTTCTGTACAAAGGCTCCGGAGGGACCGGCGCGCGGCCCCCGGGTCCGCACGCACCGTATCCTGCGGACCGCCCCTATCGGAGAAGCCGATGGCAGGATGGTGGCATGGACACCCGACAGTTGCGCGCGTTCCTCGCGGTGGTCGAGACCGGCGGCATCTCCGCGGCCGCCGACCAGCTCGGCTACGCGCAGAGCAGCGTCAGCGACCAGCTGCGCACCCTGGAGCGCGACGTCGGGACCCCGCTGCTGAACCGCACGAGCATCGGCACCGTCCCGACCGAGGCCGGGCAGCGCCTGCTCCCGTACGCCCGCCGGATGCTGGACCTGGACGGCGAGATGCGCCGTACTGTCTCCGGCCGGCGCCCGCTGCTGCGTATCGGCGCGCTCCAGTCGCTGGCCGACGAGTGGCTGCCCGAGGTCCTGACCGCGTTCGACCACGGCGCCGCGGGCCCGGAGACCGCGGACGTCACGGTCACCGTCACCAGCCGCACCCGCCTGATGGAGGAGCTGCTGGAGGGACGTCTGGACGCGGTGTTCACGCTGGACAGCGGCCCCGCCTACGACGGCCCGACCGCGGTGGTCGGCACCGACCGCGTGGTGCTGGTCACGGCCCCGTCGCACCCGCTGGCCGGCGTGCACCCGCTGACGCTGGACGACGTGCGGCGCACGGAGTTCATGGTGACCGAGATCGGCTGCATCTACCGGCAGCTCTTCGACGAGTGCGGTCGCGACCTGGGCCCGTCGCTGAAGATCGCGATGATCACCGGCTCGCTGAACGCCTTGCGCCGGCTGACTGTGAACGGCCGCGGAGCGGCGCTGCTGCCGCGCTTCTCGGTGCAGGCGGAGCTGGAGTCGGGGGACCTGGTGATGCTGGACCTGAAGGAAGGGCTGGCGCCGCTGACGATCGAGGCGCGGTGGCGGGACGAGATCGGGCCGGGTGCGGCGCCGCTGCGCGCATTGGTGGAGCTGACGCAGAAGTTCAGCCCGGCGGCTTGGGCGATGGCGTAAGCGCATCAAGCCGGTAGTGCCTCGGTGGCCGGTGCCAGTGCCGGCACTGGCCACCACTTCCATTGGCCTCGCGGGTTCGGGTCCGGCAAGCTGGCGATCATGACCGATGTGGCGACCGATGTGGTGATCCGCGATGGTGCCGCGGGCGAGGTCGCGGCTGATGTCGCCGATGCCGCGCAGGGTCTTTTCGCCGAGCTGGTGGCCGGCGGCGCGGCGCTCGGTTGGGTGGATCCGCCTTCGAGGGCTGAGATCGGCGCCTTGCTGGCGAAGGTGGCTGCGGCGGCGCGCGCTGGGGACGGCGCCCTGCGGCTGGCCTACTCCGGCGATCGGTTGGCGGGCCTCGGCTATTGGCTGCGCTACGAGCGGCCTACACATCGTCCTCATGCCGATCTGGAGAAGCTCGCCGTCGCCTCCGAAACGCAGGGCATGGGAGTCGGCCGTCTGTTGGCCTCCGCGCTGGTCGACAGTGCCCGCGAGGCCGGCATCGAGGTACTGACCCTGGACGCCCGCGGCGACAACGAGAACGCGCTTCATCTCTACCGCACGCTCGGCTTCCGCGAGTACGGCCGCCTCCCGGACTTCGTCGCGGTGGGAGATCGCCGTTACGACAAGGTCTTCTCCATGCTCGATCTCCGAGCCTGACCGCTCTGGCTTCCTATACCGCCGGCCACGGCTCGTATGCTGATCACCATGTCCGCAGCCACCGCCCCGCCCCGCGTCCTCACCATCGCCGGAAGCGACTCCGGGGGCGGCGCGGGCATCCAGGCCGACCTGAAGACGATGCTGGCGCACGGTGTGCACGGCATGTCCGTGCTGACCGCCGTCACCGCGCAGAACTCGGTCGGGGTGCAGGATTTCTGGGCGCTGCCGATCGAGGCGGTGGAGCGCCAGTTCCGCTCGGTCGTGGACGACATCGGCGTGGACGCGATCAAGACCGGCATGCTCGCCTCGCCCGAGCTGACCTCGACGGTGGCCCGGCTGATCGGCACCCTCGACCCGGCGCTCCCGGTGCCGGTGGTGGTCGACCCGGTCAGCGTCTCGAAGCACGGCGACGCGCTGCTGGCCCCCGAGGCGCTCGACGCGCTGCGCACCGAACTGCTGCCGCGCGCCACCGTGGTCACGCCGAACCTGGACGAGGTGCGCCTGATCACCGGCCTGGAGGTCGAGGCCGAGGGCCAGATGGTCCAGGCCGCGCGGGCGCTCGCCGACTTCGGGCCGCGCTGGGTGCTGGTGAAGGGCGGGCATCTGAGCGACAGCCCGGAATCGGTGGACCTGCTGGTCGGCCCGGACGGCGCCGAGCACTGGTTCCGCGCGCCCCGCCACGACAACCGCCACACCCACGGCACCGGCTGCACGCTCGCCAGCGCCATCGCCTCCCGGCTGGCGATCGGGGATGACGTCCCGACAGCGGTGGCTGCCGCCAAGGAGTACGTCACCGGCGGTATCGCGGCCGGCTTCCCGCTGGGCGCGGGCATCGGTCCGGTGGACCACGGCTGGCGCTGGCGGTAGCGGTAGCGGTAAGCGTTTCGCGCCTTTCGTCTCCCGGCGCAATCGCAACGCAAGCGCGGCGGTCTAGCTTGGAGCCGTCCGGAGGGACGGGAACTGCCTACTCATCCCTCCGGACGACCTCAGATGACTTCAGACGGTCTCGAACGGCCCGATCTCAGACCGCCTCAGCCAACGAAAGCCCGAACCTCCCCAGCTCGTCAGTCCACCACCGCCGCACCGCGAACCCCGCGGCCCCGAGCTCCCGGGCCACGCCC
Organism: Catenulispora pinistramenti; assembly: GCF_018274385.1. Lineage (GTDB taxonomy): Bacteria > Actinomycetota > Actinomycetes > Streptomycetales > Catenulisporaceae > Catenulispora > Catenulispora pinistramenti. The sequence continues at coordinate 63,144 of NZ_JAAFYZ010000021.1, forward strand.
TCCCGGCGGAACTTCGCCGAGATCTCGGTCCGCAGCTCCTCGCCGCGCTCGAACGACACCCCCAGATCGAGCTCCTTCAGCCGGACCGACACATCCCTGCGGGCCCGCAGGCGCATCTCGATCCACTCCGTCTCCGGGTCCCACACCGCGACGTGGTCGAAGTCGTCCGGGTCGAAGTCGGCGTCGAGTTCGCGGTCGACGACGGCCAGCACGTTCTTGTTGAACAGCGCCGTCACGCCCGCCGCGTCGTCGTACGCCGCGACCAGGGTCTCCGGGTCCTTCACCAGATCGGTGCCGAGCAGCAGCCACTCGCCCGGCCGCAGTCCGGCGCGGACCCGGGACAGGAACACCGAGCGTTCCTCGGGCAGCAGGTTGCCGATCGTGCCGCCGAGGAACGCGACCAGGCGCGGGCCCGCCGACTCCGGGATCGCCAGCCGCTCCTCGAAGTCGGTGACGACCCCGTGGATCGTCAGCTCCGGATAGCGCTGTTGGAGTTGCTCGCCGGAGGCCAGCAGCGCCGCCTCGCTGACGTCGATCGGGTCGTAGCGGCGCAGGGTGCCGACGTCCCGGAGGGCGTCCAGGAGCAGCGTCGTCTTGGCCGACGAGCCCGCCCCGAGCTCCGCCAGCGTCTCGGCGTGCGTCACCGTCGCTATCTCCGGTGCGCGGGCGGTGAGGATCTCCCGCTCGGCGCGCGTCGGGTAGTACTCCGGCAGCCGGGTGATCTCCTCGAAGAGCTCGCTGCCGCGCGCGTCGTAGAACCACTTGGGCGGCAGCCACTTCGGTTCCGCTGTCAGGCCTTTGAGGACGTCGTCCCGCAGTGCCGCCGCGAAGAAGTCCGCCGGCAGGTGCCGCTCGATCTCTATGCCGCTCATCGTCCCTCCACAGGTTCCGGTCGGCCTTCTGTACGCCAGGTATGGACCCCCTCAGCGACGTCGGCCCAGCCGGGCGCGTCGTCGTACGGCTCCGAGCCGACGGCTACGAAGCCGTCGCCGATCAGGGCACTGAGGGTGTCGCCGAAGACCGAGGCGACGATCGTCGTGTCATTCATCAGCAGCAGGTTCAGCCGGGCGTCGGCGACCGCCGCGACGTCGGCGATCACCGAGGCGACCGCCTCGGCCATCACGGCGCCCTCGCGGACCCGGGCTTGAATCAGGGCCCAGAGGAATGCCGAATCCGTCCGGGACTCCAGCGCCAGCAAGTCGGCCGCCGGCACGGACTCGGCGAGCTTCGCCACCGAGCCCGGATAGCCGCCGATCGATCCGTTGTGGCTGAACAGCCAACCGGAGCCGGAGTACGGTGCCGCCGCCTCGGCGCCGGTGGCCGAGCCGGTCGTGGCGTCGCGCACCGCGGCCAGCACCGCGCCGCTGCGCGTCACCCGCGCGATATCAGGGAACGAAGGATCCGCCCAGATCGGACCGGCCTGCCGGTACCGCGCCGGCACCGGGTCCGGCTCGGCGAACCAGCCGACGCCGAAGCCGTCGGCGTTCACCACTCCGTGTCTCTGCCGCCGGGGTTCCCAGCTCTGCCGGTACAGGGAGTGCGGCGGGTCGATCAGCAACTCCCGCAAGGATTTCCGCGGCCCGAGGTAGGCCAGATGTCGGCACATCAGAGCACCCCGTCCCGTGCGGTCCGGAACCCGGAGAAGATCTGCCGCCGGATCGGGTAGTCCCAGTTCCGGAACGTGCCCCGGCAGGCCACCGGGTCGACGGCGAACGATCCGCCGCGCAGCACCTTGTAGTCCGGGCCGAAGAAGACCTCCGAGTACTCCCGGTACGGCCACGCGACGAAGCCGGGATAGGGCAGGAAGTCCGAGGACACCCACTCCCACACGTCGCCGATCAGCTGCCGCGCTCCGGAGGGTGCCTCACCCTCCGGATAGGAACCGGCCGCCGCGGGCTGGAGGTGCGCCTGGCCGAGATTCGCGTGCTGGGGCAGGGGATCGTCGTCACCCCACGGATACCGCCGCGACCGGCCGCTGATCGGGTCGTACCGAGCCGCCTTCTCCCACTCGGCCTCGGTCGGCAGCCTTCGGCCCTGCCAAGCGGCGTAGGCCTCGGCTTCGTAGTAACTGACGTGGACGACCGGCTCCGCGGTCGGCACCGGCTCGACCACGCCGAAGCGCCGGCGCAGCCACTGCTCTGCCTCGCGGGTCCAATAAAGGGGTGCGATCAGACCGGCGCTCTGCCGGTGTTCCCACCCGGCTTGGGACCACCAGCGCGGGTCGTCGTAGCCGCCGTCGGCGATGAACTCCAGGTACTCGCCGTTGGTGACCGGAGTCGTGTCGAGCCAGAACCCTGCGACGTCCACTTCGTGGGCCGGCCGTTCGTTGTCCAGGGCCCAGGCCTCGGCCGAGGTGCCCATGGTGAACGGGCCGCCGGGGACGAAGACCTCCGCCGGCAGCGCGAGCACGTCGGCCGGCGGCGCGGGCGGGGCCGGCCGGTGCAGGACCGGCTCGCCGACTCGCAGTTGGTGGGTGATCAGCATCGTCTCGTCGTGCTGCTGCTCGTGCTGGGCGATCATGCCGAAGGCGAAGCCGCCCTGGCTGAGCTCCTCATCTCCCCAGCGGGGCTGCTCCAGCAGGTCCATCACCCGGCCGCGGACTTCGTGGACGTAGCGCCGGGCTTCGTCCGGGGGGAGCAGCGGCAGGGTCGGGCGCTCGGCCCGCGGATGCTCGAACGCGTCGTACAGCGGATCGATCTCCGGATGCATGGGTTCGCGGCCGCCGAGGTTGCGCAGCAGCCACAGCTCCTCCTGGTTGCCGATGTGCGCCAGGTCCCAGACCAGGGGCGACATCAGCGGGGAGTGCTGGCGGATCAGATCGGGGTCGTCGACCGGGCCGGTCAGGCCCTGGGTGCGGGTCCGGGCGCGCTCCAGGCTGCGGGCGATCCGCTCGGTCAGGCCGGCGGAGCCGGCTGTTGAACTCGTGTCGTCTATGGGCACTGTCATGGGAGGTCCTCCTCGGCGTAGCGCGCGACCTCGGCTATGAGCGACGGCGACGCCTCCATCCGCGCCAGGGCGGACAGGGCGGCGTCGAAGCAGGCCGCGGCGGCTTTCCGGATCGGGGTGAGTTCGAGGGCGGCCCGGGTGTCTTCGGCGGCCCGGGCGTCGTGGAACAGGGCTGTGACGAGTGCTGTCGGTACTCGCCACAGATCGCCGGGCAGCGCGTCGAGCACCCGCAGCTCCAGGTGCCCGCGCGGCCGGACCGGCGGGAAGAGGGTGGTCAGGTGGTAGGCGAGGTCGTCCAGGGTCGGGGCGCGGAGCTCGGAGGGCTCCAGCGCGCCAGTCTTGATCCACTCGCGGAAGGTGAGCCCCGGCGGTGCGGTCCAGGGGGCGCCGTCGGACCGCTGGACGCACAACAGGTTCGCGTCCAGCGCGTACTGCGCGTACGCCAGGCGCGGATCGGGGGAGTCCAGAGGTGGGGCGACGGTGCGCCCGGGGTCCAGCGCGGCCCACACCGCCGGCCGGTCGCTCCGGCAGAAGGCGAAGGTGAGGATCGGGGACAGGTCGTACGCCAGCCGCCAGCGGCGGCGGAAACCCTCCGGGCCGTCGTGCTCGGTGCCGGCGTCCACGTTCACCTGGATCGAGGCCGTGGAGCACATCATGACGCGGCCGGAGTCGTTGTCGCGATCGAAGTACCGCTCCATCGCGACGTACCGGGGATGGTCGACGACGCGACTCGGGGGGTGGCCGTGCTCGCGGCCTGTGCCGACGAGCTCTAAGCCTGCCTCCGCAGCCGATCGCCGTAGGAGTTCCAGATCCCGGTCCGTGGTGGCGATCAGCTCGCGGACCGAGTCGGCGGGGGAGGAACTGAGTTCCCACTGGCCGCCGGGTTCCATCGTGAGGGAGCCGGACAAGGGCGCGTCGGACGCGTCCGCGAAGGCTCGCATAAGGCGTTCCCGCTCCGGCAGGTGCTCCGGATGGCGGGCGTCTCGGGGGAACCATTCCAGTTCCACACCGACCCGGTTCGGCGGGCCGGTTTTGAAGCAGATGCCCGAGATGTAGTCCAGGGCACCTTCCACCGTGAGATGGGTCATGCACTCCATCGTGACATGCGGCACTGACACAAGTCGCGGGTCGACAGGCTTACCGTTTGCCGAACACGAGGAACCGCAGGCCAGCCCGGGTGGGGCTGACCTGCGGTTCGATAAGTCCTAGAGCGTGCGGTTTTTTACTACCGCTTTGCCTTTTGACAAGCTCAGCACTCAGCACACGCTTAGCGCGCGACCTTACCCGCCTTGATGCAGGAGGTGCAGGCGTTGACGCGCTTGGGGGTCCCGTTCACGACCGCGCGAACGGTCTGGATGTTCGGGTTCCAGCGCCGCTTGGTGCGACGGTGCGAGTGCGAGATGCTGTGGCCGAAGCCCGGCCCCTTGCCGCACACTTCGCAGTTGGCAGCCACTTCGATTCACCTCTACCGAGTCGTTGACGCTGCCGGTGGGTTGAAATGTTCCTGCGGCTGCGTGCGTTGCGTAATCCCCGCCGTCGTCGGCGGGCAGGTACTGATAGCCAGGGGGCACTGCCCGTCCTGGCAACCTGGTCAGAGTACCCGACGCGCAGGCTGCGACGCCAATCCGGTGTGGATACCCCGTCCGTACAGCGCCGGGCGGTGCGTGCACCGGTTGCCACAGGCCGCAGCGGTACCCTGGCCGCCATGCCCCCCAGCGTCTCCGGATCCGCCGCGAGCGCGGCCGTGCCGCCGCGCCCGGACGCGTCCCCCGTCGACGCCGGGGCGCTGCGGCGCTGGGCCGGTGCCGCGCTGACCGTCCTGGGCCGGCACCGCGAGGAGATCGACGCGCTCAACGTCTTCCCCATCGCCGACTCCGACACCGGCACCAACATGTACCTCACCTTCGAGGCCGCCTGCCGGGCCCTGGACGACCGGCTGGCCGCTCCGGGCCCCGCGCCCTCGGTCCCGGAGGCCCTGCACGCGCTCGCGCACGGCGCGCTGCTCGGCGCGCGCGGGAACTCCGGGGTGATCCTCAGCCAGTTGCTGCGCGGCGCCGCGGCGGCCCGGTACACCGGTTCGGTGGTCGACGGCGGCGCGCTGGCCGCGGGCCTCGCGGCCGGGGCCGAGTCGGCCTTCGAGGCGGTGGCGCGGCCGGCGGCGGGGACGATCTTGTCGGTGGCCGAGGCCGCCGCGCAGGCGGCTTCCGCGGCGGTGCTGGCGATCGGGGAGCTGACCGGGCAGCGGGCCGGGGCTCATTCCGGGCCGCGGGGTCTTTCGGGCCCGGCCGGCGCCGATACCGCCACCGCACTGCCGGCCGCGTCCGTGACCGGCGGCGCCGGGCCCGGTACCGCCGCTCCGGCGCCGCTCACCGCGAACCACTCCCTGGCCTACGTCGCCCAGGCCGCGGCGGCCGGGGCCCGCGAGGCCCTGGCCCGCACCCCCGACCAGCTCGCGGTCCTGCGTGACGCCGGGGTGGTCGACGCCGGCGGCCTGGGCCTGGTCGTCCTGCTCGACACCCTGGCCGCCTACACCGGCGGCCTGGACCCGCGCGGCGCCCTCCGGCAGCGCCGGCTGGCCTCGGCGCGCAGCGTCGAGCCGGCGCCCACCTCCGCCCGGGCCGAGCCCGAGTTCGAGGTCATCTACCTGCTGGAGGCCACCGAGGCCGCGGTCGCCGAGCTGCGGCGCGGGCTCGACGAGTTCTGCGAGCGCGGCGGCGGGGACAGCCTGGTGGTGGTCGGCGGCGACGGTCTGTGGCGGGTCCACGTGCACGTCGACGACGCCGGCGTCCCGCTGGAGGCCGGGATCGCCGCCGGCCGGCCGCGGGACATCCAGATCACCCACTTGGCCTCACAGACCGCCGCACCGCACCCGGAGCCGCCCACGGTCTCCGCCACCGCGAACCTGCGGCCGACCCGCGCGATCGTGGCCGTGGCGTACGGCGAGGGCATCGCCGGGCTGCTGGAGGCGGCCGGGGCGCACGTCCTGCGCACCGAGCCCGGCCGGCCGCCGGGCGCCGCCGACTTCGAGCGGGCCGTGGCCGCCACCCGCGCGGCCGAGGTGGTGCTGCTGCCGAACGACGCCGAGACCACCGCGGTCGCCGCCGCCGTGGCCGAGCGCCTGTCCGCCGGGCAGCCGGCGATGCGGGTCGCGGCGGTCCCGGCCAAGGTGACCGTGCAGGGGATAGCGGCGCTGGCCGTGCACGAGCCCGCCCGGCGCTTCGACGCCGACGTGGTGGCCATGACCGCGGCCGCCGGGGCCACCCGCTACGGCGCCATCGAGGTGGCGGCCACCGAGGCCTGGACGATGGCCGGGGTGTGCCGGCCCGGGCAGGTGCTCGGGCACGTCGAGAACGACGTCGCGCTGATCGAGGACGGCCAGGCGGCCGCCGCCGAGGCCGTCCTGGAGCGCATGTTGTCGGCGGGCGGTGAGATGGTGACCTTGGTGGTCGGTGACAGTACGGAGCCGGGCCTGCCCGAGGCGGTCACCGAGCGGATGCGGACACGGCACCCGGTCGTGGACGTGGTGGTGTACGAGGGCGGGCAGACCGGCTACCCGCTCCTGATCGGCGTCGAGTGATCCCGGGAGGTCCCGGCCCATGGGCATCCGTTTGGACGAGCCCCTGCACAAGGCGGTAGGGGACCGCACCGCCAAGGTGCTGCATACCAAACTCCACCTGGAGACGATCGGCGATCTGCTGCGCCACTATCCGCGCAAGTACGTCAAACGCGGCCAGCTGACCGAGCTCTCCGAGCTGGAACCGGGCACCGAGGCCACGATCGTCGCGCAGATCACCAAGGTCAGCCGGCGCCCGATGGCGGCCCGGCGCGGCCAGATGCTGACCGTCGAGGTGCGGGACGCCGCCGACGTGCCGGTGGAGGTCACGTTCTTCAACCCGCGCGCGGCCAACGCGCTCAAGCCCGGCATGCTCGGCATGTTCGCCGGCAAGGTCGGCGAGTACCACGGCCGGATCCAGCTGACCAACCCCGAGTTCGAGAAGCTGGACGCGGAGTCCGAGGACACCGACGTGGACAGCTGGGCCGGCGAACTGCTGCCGATCTACCCCACCACCAGCGGCCTGTCGCCACGGATGATCGCGCGTTGCGTCGGGATGGTCCTGGACCAGCTCGACGCCGATCTGGCGGACGACCCGCTGCCCCGGCCGGTCCGGGCCCGGCAGGGCCTGGTCCCGCTGACCGAGGCGTTCCGCCGGATCCACCGCCCCGACGACTGGCCCCAGATCGCGGTCGCCCGCAAGCGCCTGAAGTGGGACGAGGCGCTGCCGATGCAGGTCGTGCTGGCGCAGCGGCGCGAGGCGCTCAAAGCGCTGCCGGCCGTGCCGCGCCGGCGGGTCCCAGCCGGCCTGCTCGACACCTTCGACGCCGCGCTGCCGTTCACCCTCACCGCCGGGCAGCGCCAGGTCGGCGAGGAGATCGAGCAGGACCTGGCCTCCGAGCACCCGATGCACCGGCTGTTGCAGGGCGACGTGGGCTCGGGCAAGACGATGGTCGCGCTGCGGGCCATGCTGGCCGTGGTGGACGCCGGCGGCCAGGCGGTGATGCTGGCCCCGACCGAGGTGCTGGCGCAGCAGCACCACCGGTCGATCGTGCAGATGCTGGGGGCCTCGGCGGACGTGCCGGCGGACCTGTTCTCGCCGGATCCCGACGCCGGTCTGGATCCGGCCCGCAAGCAGGTGAAGGTCGCGCTGCTCACCGGATCGCAGAACGCGAAGGACCGCCGGACCAACCTGCTGGACGCGGCCTCCGGCGCGGCCGGGATCGTGATCGGCACGCACGCGGTGATCCAGGACCACGTCCAGTTCGCGGACCTCGGCCTGGTGGTGATCGACGAGCAGCACCGGTTCGGCGTCGAGCAGCGCGACGCCCTGCGGGCCAAGGGCGAGACCCCGCCGCACGTGCTGGTCATGACCGCGACGCCGATCCCGCGCACGGTGGCCATGACGGTGTTCGGCGACCTGGAGACCTCGATCCTGTCCGAACTGCCCGCCGGCCGTTCGCCGATCGCCACCCACGTGGTGGCCGCGCACGAGCACCCGTCGCACTTCACGCGGGTGTGGGAGCGGATCCGCGAGGAGGTCGGCGCGGGGCACCAGGCTTATGTGGTGTGCCCGCGGATCGGCGACGACGTGCCGGGCAACGCCTCCGATGCCTCCGACGACGGCTCGGAACTGGTCTCCGAGCCCGGCCAGCTACGGCCGCCGCTGGCGGTGGTGGAGGTCGCGGCGAAGCTGGCCGAGGGCCCGCTCAAGGGTCTGCGGGTCGGGATGCTGCACGGCCGGATGGCGCCGGACGACAAGGACGCGGTGATGCGCGCGTATGCCGCGCACGAACTGGACGTGCTGGTCGCGACCACGGTGATCGAGGTCGGGGTGAACGTGCCGAACGCGACGGTGATCGTGGTGATGGACGCGGACCGCTTCGGCGTGTCCCAACTGCACCAGCTGCGCGGCCGGGTGGGACGGGGGAAGTGGGCCGGGCTGTGCCTGTTGGTGACCGAGTCGCCGGACGGGGCACCGGCTCGCGAGCGCCTGGCCGCGGTGGCCTCGACGCTGGACGGCTTCGAGCTGTCGAAGATAGACCTCGCGATCCGCAAGGAGGGCGACGTCCTCGGCGCCACGCAGTCCGGCTACCGCAGTTCCCTGCGGCTGTTGAGCGTGATCGACGACGAGGACGTGATCCGCGCCGCGCGGGAGGAGGCCACACCGCTGGTGGAGGCGGACCCGACGCTGCAGGGATATCCGGTGCTCGCCCGGACAATTGCCGTCTTGGTGGACGGCGAACGCGCGGAATACTTGGGCAAGACATGATCGGCTTCGCATCAATGCGCCGCGGTATCGGCGGCGACCCGGCTGCCGCGGCCCGTGCCGCAGCCGGTTGTCGGCTTTCCGCCGAGCCGCGGTCTGACCGTGGTCGGGCCGGTGCCGCGGCAAGCTGTCGGCTTTCCGCCGAGCGTCTGGCCCGGCGCGCATGACCCGCGTCATCGCGGGCCGGGCCCGGGGCCGCCGCCTGGCCGTCCCGCCCGGCGACGGCACCCGGCCGACCGGCGACCGGGCGCGCGAAAGCCTGTTCTCCGCCCTCGAATCCGAATTCGGCGGCTTGTCCGGATTGTCAGTCCTCGACCTCTTCGCCGGCTCCGGCGCCCTCGGTCTGGAAGCCCTGTCACGCGGCGCCGCCCAGGTCCTGCTCGTCGAGGCCGACCGCCGGGTCACCCGGCTCATCGCGCAGAACATCGCGACCGTCGGGCTGCCCGGGGCGCGGGTCGTCGCCGACCGCGCCGAGCGCGCCGCCGCCGGGGACCGTCCGGCCGAGGCGCCTTTCGACCTCGTGCTCCTGGATCCGCCGTACGCGGTACCCGACGCCGAGGTCGTGACCATCCTCACAGCACTGGCCGACGGCGGCTGGCTGGCGCCGGACGCCGTGGCGGTGCTCGAGCGTTCCTCGCGGGACGCGGATTTCCCCTGGCCAGTGGGCTATGAGGGGACACGGACCAAGAGCTACGGGGAGGCCCGCATGAACTTCGCGGTCTGGTACGTTCGCGGCGCGTCAACGACCGGTCCCCTCGACTCGCCGGAGTAACCATGGACGAGCCCCTCATCCGCCGTGTGGTCTGTCCCGGGTCCTTCGACCCGATCACCAACGGCCACCTGGACATCATCGGCCGCGCCTCGCAGCTGTTCGACGAGGTGGTCGTCGCGGTCGGGGTGAACGCCGGGAAGGTCGGGTCGCTGTTCACCATCGAGGAGCGGATCGATCTGGTGGAGCAGGTGACGGCCGACTACGGGAACGTGCGGGCCGAGCCCTTCGAAGGGCTGCTGGTGGACTTCTGCGCCCGGCACGGGATCCGGGCGATCATGAAGGGGCTGCGGGCCGTCAGCGACTACGAGTACGAACTCCAGATGTCCCATATGAACCACCGGTTGTCGGGGATCGAGACGCTGTTCGTGGCCTCCAACCCGTTGTACAGCTACCTGTCCTCTTCGTTGCTCAAGGAGGTCGCCTCGCTCGGTGGCGATGTCTCCGGCCTGGTCCCCGACCTGGTCCTTTCATCCCTTACCGAGCGACTGGCTGAACGTAAGAGGAAGTCCGCGTAGCCTTTGCCGCTAGGGGCCCGCGGTGGACCCCTTGCGAAGACCGACCGTCGCCAAGAAGGGGCGGCCCCCGCGGCCGCTAGAGGAGCGAGTGAGAAGTGGCCACAAGCGACCGCCTGGAGCAGATGGTCGGAGACCTGGTGCAGATCGTCGAGACCGCCAAGGCGGTGCCGATGTCCGCCTCGTGCGTGATCAACCGCGCCGAGGTCCTGGAGATCCTGCATGAGCTCGCCGCCGGGGTGTCCGAGGAACTCGCCGAGTCCCGGCGGCTGGTGGCCGAACGCGAAGAGGTGATAGCCCAGGCCCGGAGGGACGCCGCCGACCACATCGAGGCGGCCCGGCGCGAGCGGGGCAGCATGCTCTCCGGGACCGAGATGGGCCGCGAGGCCGAGCGCATCCGCGGCGCCGCCCTGGAGGACGCGCGCCGGATCCGTGAGGACGCCGACAACTACGTCGACGACAAGCTCGCGAACTTCGAGGTGGTGCTGACCAAGACGCTGCAGGCCGTGGGCCGCGGCCGGGCCAAGATGGTCGGCAAGGACCCGATGTCCGAGCTGGGCGAGCACATCGCCGAGCAGGACGCGGTCGAGGCCGCGACCCGGCCGGAATACGACTTCAGCGAGCGCGACGAGGTGCCCACCGGCTACCAGCGCGACGCGGGCGGCCGGGGCGAGTACAACACCGGCGAGTACCCGAAGTACACCGACGAGGGCTACGAGAACCAGAGAGACGGCTACCAGCAGGAGCCGTCCTACCAGCCGCAAGAGCAGCAGCCCTCCTACCAGGAGGCCCCGGTCTACCAGGCCGACGCCTACGGTCAGCAGCAGGCCGATGCCTTTGGCCAGCAACAGCCGGACGCCTACGGGCAGCAACAGCCCGACGCGTATGGCCAGCCGCAGCCGGACGCTTACGGGCAGCAGCCCGACCCCTACGGCCAGGGCGAGTACAACACCGGTGAGTACGGCCTGCCGGAGCCGGAGCTCTCGCACGAGTTCGCCGCGGCCGACATGAGCGGCGTGTTCCAGCGCCCCGACTTCTCCCAGGACTACCCGCCGCAGGAGTATCAGCAGCCGGAGTACCAGCAGCAGCCGGCGCAGGTCGCGGTCGGCTACGGCTACGACCAGGAGAACGGCTACGCCGCGAACTACAACGACCCGGCGTCGGTCCCGTATCCGGTCCAGCCCTACGGCGCGCAGTACGGCGGTCAGCCGGAGTACCACACCGGCGAGTACCAGCAGTACCCGCAGCACGAGGACCCGTACGCCGCCCAGCAGGCGCAGCCGTCGCACCAGCAGCACCCGGAGGCGTCCGGGTTCTTCGACACCGGGATGATCGACGTGCGGCAGTTCCGGGACGACCCGTACCAGCAGCACTGAGTTAGCAACAGCATTGAGGTAGCAACAGCACTGACGTCGCGCGCGGCGAAAGCCGACGGCCCGCTCCCCGGTATCGGGAAGCGGGCCGCGTCGTCTCGAAAGCAGCCGCGGGAAAGCAGCCGCGGTGAAGCCGTCAGGCCCCGGCCAGCTGCCAGCCGCCGAACGGGCTGTCCGTCCCGGCCGCGGTCTGCCGGTCGATGTGCAGCGCCCCGTCCAGCTCGAACGCCAACACCACCAGTCGGCCGTCGGAATCCAGCGCCATCGCCGGCGCGCCGACGATCACGTTCCCCAGGTCCGGCCAGGTCCCGGAGAACCCCACGTTCGGCCCGGTCTGCGACACCATGCTGACCCCGCCCCCGGAGTTGCGGATCGCGATGCTGATGCGGCCGTCGCCCCCGGTCGCCGCCGCGACGCTCTCCAGCATCGGCGGACTGCCGCCGAGCAGCCCCGGTGTCGTGGTCCAGCTGCCGTTGCTCTGGGTCCACTGCGTCGCGACCGTCGGATTGTCCGGGTCGGCGTAGAAGATCTCCTGCCGGCCGTCGGCGTTGAGGGCGGAGGAGACCTGCGTCTTGCCGATCGCCGCCGGGGTCAGCGGCGAGGAGTCCCCGGCCCACAACCGCGCGGCGTTCTGCTTCCAGTGCAGGATGCCGTTTTCGGACGGGGCGAACAGCTCCCCGGCGCCGGAGCCGTCCAGGCCCACCGACAGGTCGTCCCGGATCTGGAAGCCCCCGAGGTCGGCCCAGGCGCTGGGCCAACTGCTGCCCGGGTTCAGGGTCTTGGCACTGACCCCGGTGCCGAGGTTGCGGACGAAGACGGTCACGTTGCCGTTCTGCTCGGTGAGCGCGGCCGGGTCTCCGACCTCCGTCGGGTTGGAGCTGTTCGGGTTGCCCAGCGACGTCCAGCCTCCCCACACCCCCGGCGCGGTCTGTACGTCCGTCACGACCGCGTAGTCCGACAGTCTTGTGGTAAACACCCGCAGCAGCCCTGTGGGGTCCACTGTGACCGCCAGCGTCGGGGTCAGCCCGGAGCTGCCGGGGATCGGCGTGGGGCCGGTCCAGGAGCCGCCAGGGGCGGTCTCGGTCCATTGCTCGATCTGGCTGTTGAGGATGGCGAAGGCGTTGAGCTTGCCGGTCCCGTCCACCTTGGTCCACACCGAGCCGTTCGGCCATCGCGAGTACTGGCGGCTGTAGAACGGGGGATAGAACGTGTCGTTCGGGTCCGGCGAGGTGTCGTAGAGGCCGTGGTACACCCCGGGGATGTCGCCGCGGTTCGGGCCGAGATAGGCGAGGAAGTCGTTGTTCTTCTGCGTGGCGTCGGCGCTGTCGAGGTCTGATTCCTCGAAGCTCACGTTGTAGTCCCGGTAGGGACGCAGCAGCACGTGGCCGTCGTTGCCCGGGCCGTGGTAGGCGGCCACCGAGTCCAGGGTGAAACCGCCGGCGCCGAGATGGTCGGTGTTGCCGGGGTCGCTGGCGAACCGGTGCGGGTCCATGCCGTAGACGACGGTCGCGTTGTAGTGCGCGTACAGCGCCGTCAGCGAGGCGGTCAGCTGCGCCTTCGTGTAGGTCTGGTTCGCGTACTGGGCCTCACAGTCCGAGCCGCCGTCCGCGGCCAGCGTGCCCATCGTGGACTGGTGCCAGCCGGTGATCTGGCCGCGCTGGTACAGGTCCTGCAATGTGGTCTGGCTGTTCTTACCGCCGATGAAGTTGGCGTCCCCGGCGTCGTGCAGCTTGAAGAAGACCAGTTTCACCTGCGGTGCCTGGACGAGGGTGTCCTCCTCGGCGACCTTGCCGGCGAAGGTGATCGGGGTCCGGGTCCAGGTCGGATTGGCCACGCCGGCGATCTCGGCGGCCCCGGCGCGGGCCCCCATGTCGCGGCTCTCGCCGTACAGGCAGGTGTCGGCGAAGGGCTCGCCCGGCCCGACTTGGGTGGTGGCCGCGCCCGCGGTGAGGAACACCGTCACGAGCGGGAAGCTGTAGACCTTTCGCAGGTCCGGGTTGAAGAACAGGAACGTGTCGTCGGCGTGCGCGACGACCTGGACCACGGTCGGCGGGTCGGGGAAGGTGTCGGCGCGGGCCGGTGCGGGCAGCAGCCCGAGCCCGGCCGTCGCGAGCGCCAGCAGGGCGGCGCGGACTTTGAGGAGAGGGCGCAAGATTTCCTGCCCGGGGTGAGGATGTGACGGCTGGTTGCCGATTAGCGGCTATCCGTACACTTCTGGTGCGCTTCAGGAGGGTGCGACACGCCGTCGGTCCGCCGGAACGTCGCAATGCACTCATATGGCGCACCAGGACTTGGCGGGACCCGGCTTCCGGTAGTCAAGTGGGCGCCGACAGTGCTCGATCATGACGCAGACCATGACCCCTGGGAGCCATCGTGCGCGAGGACGTGAAGCCGGTCCGGACCCGGTCTCTGGCGGCGGCCGCGGGTGCGGCCGCGCTGATCGGCGCGTGTCTGGCGGCGGCTCCGGCGTTCGCGCAGACCTCGCAGACCTTCACCCAGGACGGCACGTTCACGGTGCCCGACGGCGTCACCCAGCTGACCGTCACCGCGATCGGCGGCGGGGGCGGGGGC
>NZ_JAAFYZ010000210.1 GCF_018274385.1 Catenulispora pinistramenti
CCTCGTTCCCTGCGTTTTGTATTTCTCCGGCTGGTTTTCGGTTCGTTCCCCTCGGTCGCGTCGGCAGGGCTTCGCCTACAGTGCCGGTGGCCGGGGGTCAAGTTCGCGCCATACGAAACCGCCGCCTGCCTGCATGTCCGCCGCGCGCGGACTTTACCCCCGGACACCGGTGCTGTACCCCCCGGGCTGACGACGCGACCGAGGGGAACGGACCGCACCACCTCACAGGCCGCAGCCGCTGAGACTCACCCAGCCACCCGAGGGAACCGCGCAAGTTTCCCTGAGGTTGCCGAGGCCCGCCGGAGGCCCGGCCCTTCATCACAGCTCTTGATCTTGCTGTTGATCTGGTCTTTGATCTGGCTCTTGCCCTTGTCCCAACTTGCTGGAGTTGAAGAGGCCTGAGGTGCGGCGGGGTTGTGAACGCGTGAACCGGCAGCCGACAAACACACCCACCACCCCGAACCCCGAACCGGCACAACTATGACCGAAGGCCGTAAAAATAGCCTTTCAACCCACACCCCAACCGCAACCCGGCCCACAAACTCCAGCCCCAGCAAACTCCACCCGCCGACCGGCACGTCGCGAACAACGTCGCGAACCACATCGCGAACTCCCGAGCAAAGCGCGAACTCCCGGGCAAACGTTGCCTGATACAGCGCTAGCTGATCGGCGTCGGCAGGTCCCCGGCCAGCAGCATCTGCGGGACCTGGGTGAAGGTCCAGCCGCCGCCGGACACGCGGGTGAAGACGTAGACGATGTCGAAGCGCTCGCCGGGCCAGGACTTCGGCGGGGCCGGTGTCACCGGGCCGAGGTGGGTGATGATGTCCGGGATGTGCTGGTGTTCCCAGGCGACCAGGGTCGGTCCCGAGGGTCCGGTGGGGCCCGTCAGCCAGCCGGCGAGCTCGGCTTCCTGGCCGACCGAGAACTGTGTGGAGAGGGTGACGCCGAGGGCCGCGGCCGTGGGGGTCACCGTCTCCTCGGGACGCTTGCTGTTGCTGCCGCCGGTGCCGGGCGCGGAGGCGGCCACAGTACCGGGGCGGGTCAGGCCGGCTCGGAGCGCGACCGGGTTGCCGGCCGCGTCGCGCGGGTCGAACAGGGCGGCCAGCGCGCCGGCGCGGGTCCAGCCTTGGATGGTGAGTGAGTGCGAGTCTTGTGTACCGTCGGAGGTGAGGCCGTACGGCGTGCCGGAGCCGGTGGGCTTCTCCGCGTGCCGGATGATCATCAGTACGTTGAGACCGCCGTGACCCGCGGGCGCGGCCTCGGCCTGGCCACCTGCGCTGGTGCTGCCCGTACTACCTGTGCCGCCCGCGCCGCCGGTGGTTCCTGTGCTGTCCGCCGACTCGGCGCTCTTGTCCTTGTGCTTCTTGCCGCCGCCGTCCGAGCAGCCGGCGAGGACCGGCAACGCCACGCCCGACGCCAACGCCGCGAGCGCACTCCGCCTGCCCAGGCCCCGCTCCGCCATCTTCGCCCGCCTTCATTCGTCTGGAGTTCACCTGCTCGCGGGTGAAGACTGCCCTGCGATGCAAGGTGGTTGCAAACGAGCGAACGCGGAGAGTGCGGAGTGCGGAGTGCGGAGTAGCGCGGAGAGCGCGCTCACCACGCTGGAGGAGCTGGAGGAACTGAAGCCCAGCGTCAGCGCTTCCCGGCGGCAGCAGATCCGGCCACCTTGAGCGCCCACCAGACAAGCGGCACCTGCAACGGCAGCCGCCCCAACGCCGCCGCCCGGGCCGGGGCCGGACGGTCGCGCCAGTCGCGGGCCATCTTGACGTTGGCCGGGAACACCGCGACGAACAGCCCCGCAGCCGCCTGCGCGCCCCGGCGACGCGACCCCGGGTTCGCGATCGCGGCGGCCACCGCAAATTCGGCGGCCCCGCTGATGTAGGTCCAGGCGCGCGGGCTTCCCGGCAGAGAGCGGGGCACCATCGCGTCGTAGGGGCGCGGCGCGACGTAGTGGGTGACGGCCGCTGCCGCGAGGAAGCCGGCGAGCGCGGCGGGCGAGGAGTTCAGCCGTGGCATGTCGGCGATCCTACGGCTCATCTGGCCCTACCGCTCAGCCCCAAGCACCAACCGACTTACGCGGGTCGGTAGGCGGCAGCTGGTACGGGTAGACGCCGTAAGGCAGGTAGTGCCCGGCGCCCTGGTCCAGGACAGTGCCGGCCGCGTCGTACGCCACGATGCGCGTGACGTCACCCGGGCCGGTGACCGGGAAGGTGATGAAGCGGAATCCCTTGACCTCGACGGTGTGGTAGGTCGTCGTGGTGCCGCCCGAGGTCACCGCGTAGTGGTCGACGCGGGGGTCGACGACGGTTGTGACGACGCCCTGGTCCGCGGCGTACCAGGGATCGACTACGGCGGGCTTGCCGGTGGCGATGGCGGAGGGCTGGGCAGGCAGGACCATCACGCCTACGCCGCCCTGTATCCCGTGGTCGTAGTTGGCCCTGACCCAGACCGGGCCCGAGGCGGGCAGGATGGAGGAGAAGTCGCCTTGGAGCACCGCCGGCATCACCTTCTTGAGGTCGGCCGATGAGGCGAAGACGGCGACCTTGACGGTCCATGCGTGGTCGCCGAGTGTCCCGGATCCGATTTGCACCGCACCTTCGAGCATCTTCTGGACGTCGTCCGCATTGGGGATGGGGATGTTCGGGACGCTGGACATCGCGGAAGGCGTGGGTGTGTCGGAGGATGAGGCGCCGGATGCGGCGGCTGCGCCCACCGGGCTGCTCGGGGCGCCTCCCGGGCCCCCCAGGCCGCCGGTCATGGACACCACTCCACCGGCCAGCACCGTCGCCAGCCCGACGACACCCACCGGGGTGGCCACGTGCCGTCGGCGCCGCAACGCCGCACCGCGCCGCCGCACCTCGGACGTGCGCGGCGTGTAACGGGCCCAGTCCTCCGACCGGGTCTGGTCGAGAATGCCGCCGCTCAGCGCTCCGATGTCATCGCTGTATTCAGAGCTGTATTCAGACATAAGAAGCCTCCGTGTTCGAAGAGGAAGGATCGGGATCGTCGGCGAGCAGCGTCGCCAGCGCCTTGCGGCCCCGGGCCAGCCGGGCCTTGACGGTGCCGGACGGCACGTCCAGCTGGGCGGCGATCTCGTCGACCGTCAGATCACCGATGTGGTAGAGCACCAGCGCCATCCGCTGGTTCATCGGCAGCGCGGCCAGCGCGTCGCGCACCGCGACGGTGTCCGGGTTCGGGCCTTGCGGGTCGCCGGTCACGCCGTGCCGGCGCAGGGCCCGCAGTCCCGCGGAGAAGTGCCGCCAGCGGGAGACGGCCAACCGGTACGCGGTGGTCTTGACCCAGCCGACCGGATCGCCGCCGCCGGTCGCGGTGATCCGGTCCCACCGGCTCCAGGCCCGGGCATACGCCTCCTGCACGCAGTCCTGGGCCTCGGACAAGTCGCCGATGACGAGATAGAGCTGGTGGATCAGCCGCGGAGCGGTGGCCGCGTACACGGCTTCGAATGACGACCGGCCCGGTGGCCCGACCGATGACCCGTCCGAGTCCGAACCGGGCGTCGTCTCTTCGCTCATGCGCAAGTCCCTTCGTCACCAAGCCGCAGAACCTTTCAAACACGTTGCACGCACTCGCAGTACGTGGGGTTGCATGTCTGACGGTCCGCGCTCGGCACGGCGACGACCCCGGCGCGGCTACCCGGGCACATCCTCCGCGCGCAGGTGGAACAGGTCCTCGGCGGACACGTCGGTCATCCCCGCGACCCGCTGCGCGTGCAGTTCGGTCATCTGCTGGAACACCTGCCGGGCGGCACGGCCGTTGCCGAAACCGGCGCCCTTCTTCACGGTCGAGAAGTACGCCGCCAGCGCCGCCTTGGCCGCCAGCGTCAGCTCGTACTGGTGCGTCTTGGTCTGGTGGTCGACGATCTCGACAAGTTCGTCCGGGGTGTAGTCCTCGAAGTTCAGCGTGCGGGAGAAGCGGGAGGCCAGGCCGGGGTTCACCGAGATGAACCGGTTCATGTCCTCGGGGTAGCCGGCGACGATCACGACCACGTCGTCGCGGTGGTCCTCCATCAGCTTGACCAGGGTGGCGATCGCCTCCTGGCCGAAGTCGTTGGACATGCCGGCCGGGACCAGGGCGTAGGCCTCATCAATGAACAGGACGCCGCCAAGTGCGCGGCGGAAGACCGCGGTGGTCTTCGGGGCGGTGTGTCCGACGTACTCGCCGACCAGGGTGCCGCGGTCGGCCTCGACCAGGTGGCCGGACTCCAGCATGCCCAGGACTGTCAGGATCCTGCCGTAGAGCCGGGCGATCGTGGTCTTGCCGGTGCCGGGGTTGCCGGCGAAGACCAGGTGCCGGCTCAGCGGCGGCGGGGCCAGGCCGGCCTCGGTGCGGCGCTTCACCATGCGCATCAGGTTGACCAGCGCGGCCACGTCCTGCTTCACCCGGGCCAGGCCGATCAGCGAGTTCAGTTCGGCGAGCAGGTCATCAATGGTCTCCGGGCTTGTGCTGTCGTCTTCGGCCCCGCTCTCCGAAGAGCCGTCCGCCGCGTCGGCGGAGGAAGAGGAAGACGAGGAGGCAGCGGAAGAGGAGGCCGTGACCACAACGCCGGAGACGGGCAGCGTCGAGATCTTCACGTTCTCGGTGACGCAGTCCTCGAACACCGGTCGCGCGTCCTCGCCGAGCGCCAGATCCTCGTTCACGTCCCGGATCCGGCACGCCCGGAACACCGGGTCCGCCTCGGACCCGACGTGCAGCGCCGGGAACTCGCTGGCCGAAACGGTGCAGCGGTCGAACAGGCCGTGCCCGCCGTCCTTGACGTAGATGCCGTTCTTCCCGGAGCCGGAGACCATCAGGGCGGTCACAGTCGGCGAGGCACCCTCCCACACCACCACACCGCTGCCGGCCGGATCGGTGATCTCGCAGTCCTCGATCCGCGCGGAGCTGCCGGTGTCGACGTAGACGCCCGCCGAACCGGCGTCGGTGATGTGGCAGGAGGACAGGATCGGGTTGCTGCCCTTGCCGATCTCGAAGCCGGCCCGCTCGGTGTCGGTGACGGAGACCAGCCGGAACAGGGGCCTGCGACGGGTCTGGATCGCCACCCCGACCCGGGCCGAGGAGATCTCGCACCGCGACACCTCGGCATCGCTCGCGCCGTCCATGTGGATCCCGCTCATCGCGGCCCCGGTGACCGTGCCGCCCTCGATCCGCAGCAGGGCCCGGCCGGCCGCCCGGAACCCGTGCTCCGGGGTGTCCTGGACGTGGCAGTCCTCGGCGCTGAGCGATGCCCGGTCGTCCGCGTGGTAGGCGCTGAACGCCGACCGCTCGACCCGGCAGCCGGCCAGCGTCAGCTCCGCGTCGCCGCCGGCGATGATCCCGTTGCCGCCGACGTCCCGCACCGTGGTGCCGGACACGGAGCCGCGGGCCTGCTGCCGGCAGGCGATACCGCTGCCGGTCGCTTCGGTGACTTCGCAGTCGTTCAGTTCCAGCGTGGCGGTGCCGCCGGCGAAGACGCCGGTGCGGCCGGTCCCGGTGACGCGGCTCCCGGACATCGTCAGCCGGGACGCCCCCTCGATCTGGACCGCCGCTTCGGCCACCTGCTCGAAGGTCGAGTTCGTCACCTGCGCGGCCGCGTTCCCCAGCAGCCGCAAGCCGATCCCGGCGGACGCGGTGACGCCGGAGTCGGTGATCCGCAGCTCCGCGTCGTCCACCCCGGCCACGCCCAGACCGCCGCTGTCCCGGATCTGACAGCGCTCCAGCGTGACCCGGCTCCGGTCGGCGGCCAGCACGCCGACGGCCGGGCTCTCGGACAGGGTGCACTCGCGGAACGCCGGCGCCGCGTCGCCCGAGGCCTCGATGCGCCCCTTCAGCACGGCGCAGCGGCCGAACTCGGGGGCGCCGGCGGTGACGCTCACCGCCACCCCGGTCCCGTCTCCGGCGTCGATGGTCACGCCCCACACCCGCACGTCGGCCGCGACCGTCAGCACCGGGCCGTCCGACCCGGGAACCGCCCTGATCACGATCTGCTCGGCCCGCACCCCGGCCGCGGCCACGAAGCTGAGCGGCCGGTCCAGCACCAGGGCCTCGCGATACTCCCCGGCCTCCAACACGAGCACCGCGCCCGGCTCCGCGGTCCGCACCGCCGCCTCGATGGCACCGTCCCCCCGGCGTCCGGCCGAGACGCGTATCGGGTCTGTCACTTGGTCATCCGTTTCCCTGAGCTGACTACGAAGAAAGCGGGGGCGTGAACTTCAGGTTCAGCCCGGGGGCCAGCACATCACCGATGAACCACTTCTCGAAAGCCTTTTCGCCGAATGTGATCAGAAGATCGGGAATCCCGCCCTGGTGGAAGAAGCGGCCCGAACCGAGTTGGTGCAGCGCGGTGCGCGGTCCGACCGCCAGCAGCCCGCCGACCAGCGAGCCGGCCATGCCCAGGCCGCCGGCCTGGAGCGCTTCCAGGCCGGACACCTTCACATGGTCCGCTCCGACTCCGAACACCGAGGCGTTGAAGGCGTTCAAGACCAGTCCGCTGATAGCGGTGGTCAGCAACCCGTTCACGCTGTAGTCGTAGAGGCCGGAGCGCCAACGGCGCGGGTTCTCGTTCCCGGCCCACTCGTTGTCCCAGGTCTTGTCGTGGTTGTAGGGGAAGCGGCCCCAGAACTTGCCGCTGTCCGTGTTGCCGATGCCGTCCTTGATCTTCTTCAGGAGCGTCTCCTGCAACAGCCCGGACGCGCCCTTCACCCCGGAGGAGACGGCGCCGCCGGCGAAGATCTTGCCCCAGTCGCCGCCGGAGAAGTTCCAGTTGTTGCTCGCACCGGTGACCAGGATGTTGGCGATGACGTCGAAGGCGTAGTCCTGGAGGAAGTCCAGGATCGCCTTCTGCGCCTGCTGGAGGCCCTGGCTGACGAACTTGCCCTCGATACCGTCGATGTTCCGGTACTCCAGCCGGTTCGGCTCCCGCCACATGCGGTTGTAGCCGCGGAACTCGGTGCCGCCGCCCCGGTATTCGTACTCGCGCCCGCCGGTCTTCCAGCCGCCGGTCCGCCAGCCGCCGCCGACGCCGAAGTCCGGCCGGATGCTCCAGCGGTCGAAGGTGTCCCGGATGTGGATGTAGCCGTTCAGCGACCGGTAGCGGAGCCGGGTGCCGTCGAGCAGGGTCTCGATCCACTGGCCGGAGGCGATGTGGGTCTCGCGGTAGATCGGGCGGTCGCCGGCCGTGACACCGACGAGGTCCTTCGTCCGGAACTTGCCGCCGTGGTCGAACTCCTTCCACACGTTCCGGTCCGGCACGCCGCCCTGGTCCGCGTAGATCCGGACCTTGCCGCCCGCGCTCTCGCGCAGCACCGGCGGGTCGATGAGGTTCCCGCGGTCCGCGACCGGGACGTCGCGCCAAATCTGGGGATCGGTTCCGGGCTTCGGGTCGCGGCCCCACGCGCCGTCGGTCTGCTTCCACTGCCGGATGGCGCCGCTGCCGGCGGACACCTCGCCGTCCAGACCGCGGATGTCGCTGTGCCAGTCGGCGCCGAGTCGGTACGCGGCAAGGCCGCGCCCCTTGTCCAGCGCGCGGATCTCCCTGATCAGCACCGGCTTCGCGGCCCCGGGCAGCATCTTGAAGTCGGCGAACGAGTCGTCCCAGCTACCCAGGCCCGGATGGCTGCGGAACGGGAACCGCAGTCCTTCATCGACTGTCCCGTCAACGTCGGTGACCTGCCATTTCCACTTGCCGGACAACGGATTCCCGCTGCCGATGACCACCTCGCCTTCGCCATTGGGGTGGGCCGTCGGGAAGTGGTCGGTGCGATCGATGATCAGGCCGATCGGATCGCGGGTCAGCGCGGCGTTCTGGCCGAGGTGGTAGGTGACGTTGCCGATGTCGTCGGTGGAGCGGACGACGGTGTGCGGCGCGTCGGCGAGCGTGTCCGTCCACTGATGTCCGGGGCCGAAGGTCCGGATGCCCTGGCTGATCACCTTCTTGTCGGAGCCGATCTGCTTCCAGTTCAGCGTGCGGCCGTCCAGCCGATTCAGGACGCCTCCACCGGTCGCACCGGTGGCCAGGTCGGCGACCGAGGCCCACTTGCCGGTGTCCAGGTTCTTGCCGATCTCCAGCTTGGTCCCGTCGTCCAGCTTCACCACCGAGCGCACCAGGACGCCGGTCTCGCCGATCCCGCCGTGGTGGACCGTCATGAAGTCGAACGTGGAGCCGTCCGGGGTCGCCACCCGCATGCCGCCGGCCCGCTGCACCGGCGCGGTGATCGGGGCGGCGCCGGGGCCCTCGGCGAGGATCTCGTGCTCGGTCCAGGAGTACAGCTGGAACCGGCTGTCCCCGCCGAACACACCGCCGGCCGGGAAGTCCACGCCGCCGAACAGGCCGCGGTTCGGGATGTCGAGCTCTGCGAAGTGCTTGGCGAACCAGGTCGGGACGCGCTGCTCGGCGACCCGCTGGAGCACCAGGATCCGGTTCGGGCCGATGAACTCGCTGGAGCCGGTCTCCTTGTCCTGGGGCGAGATCTCCTTGTAGGTGTAGCGGGTCTTGATCGGGTCGCCGGGCCTGCCGTCCAACAGGTCGATGGTGTGGTCCTGGAAGTGCAGGCTGTGGCTCCATCTGCTGAAGACGCTCCACTGCTTGGCGACGACCACCTCGATACGCGCGCCGGGCTCGCCGAAGGACAGGGTGTCGTGCCAGCCGTCGCTGCCTTCGTACTCGCGGATGCCCTTGGCCAGGAAGTTGCCGTCCTTGTCATAGCGGTTCCAGACCCATACGCCGCGCAGGTTCCCGATGCCGCGTTCGGCGCGGATCAGGCCCTTGTCGAGCGTGACGCGGTAGTCGCGGGCCAGCGAGCCGTTCTCGTAGAAGTCCTTGAAGACGGCGCCGTCGGCGTTGGTGCCGTAGACGCGCTTGCCGGAGTAGAGCAGATCCCGGGTCGGGCCGTCTCCCTGCCATTCGAACCAGTGGCGCTTGCCGTCCTGGGCGCGGAACACCTCCACGAACCGGCCGTCGCCCAGGTTCTCCTTCAGGTAGAAGGGCTTCTTGTCCTCGCCGATGAGGGCGATGTCGCCGTTCGGGCGGATCGTGACCGGGCCCTTGCCCAGGTACGGGCCGCGAGTGCCGTCCCACAGGTGGGCGGCGCCGTCGGGGTCGGTGGCCGAGAGCTTCACCCAGCGGCTGTTGAGGTGGTCGATGGCGTAGACGTCGCCGTTCGGATGGCCGGCCCGGTCCAGGACGGTGATCTGCGACCAGGGGTTCGCCGGGGACGGCGGCGAGATGTCGTGGACGGCGTCGGCGAAGGCGGTGGCCGATGTGATGACGCGGTCCGGGTCCGGGGTGGACCACGGGTTGTGGGTCAGCGGGTCGACGTCGAAGACCGGCTCGACGCCCGGGACCGTGGTGCCGGTGGTGACCAGGTCGCCGGTTGTCAGGTCGGTCGTGACCGGGTCGGTGGTTGCCGGGTGGGTGCTGACCGGGTCGATGGTTGCCGGGTCGGTGGTGACCGAATCGCCGGTTGTCAGGTGGGTGGTGACCGGGTCGGGCTTCGGAGGGACGAGGTCGGTGGTGGGCTGCTTCACCACGGGCGGCGGCACGACGGCCCGGTCCTCGAAGACGAAGGTGGTGGCGGCCTGCGTGAAAGCCGAGTCCAGCAGACTCTGGTGGTCTGGGTAGTCCGTCAGCCCGCCGTCCTCGGGGTCGTAGACCCGGACCCCGCCGCCGTCGAGCAGCACGGCTGCCTTGGCGTGGCCGCCCGTCGAGAAGACGATCCGGGTCCCGTCCGGCAGCCCGGCCAGCCGGATGGGGAATTCCTCGGCCCCCACCCGGATCGCGGGGCGGTCGCCGCTCAGCGCCGCCACCGTGTAGTCGTCGATCATCGTGTTCGAGCCGTGGGCACCGTGCGCGTCGCCGGTCATCCACTGCGTGACGGTGTGCACGGCGTCGTCCTGGACAGGCCCGCCGAGATCCTTGAACCCGAGCGGGAGATCGTGCCCGGTCCGGGTGAGCCAGTGCACTGACAGATAGCCGCAGAACTGGCCGAGCGACTGCGCGTCGCCGGTCGTCGCCCGCACCTGGAGGTGCAGATGGTCCTCGAGGTTCGGCGCCACCAAGAACGGGTTCTGCAGCACCGGGTTGTGCGGGTCGTCCTGGACCGTGACGTGGTAGTCCCGGTCCCCGATCGCGAAGTTCAGATCCCGCGCCCAGGAGGACACGGTCGCGTCGGCCATCTCCAGGTCGGGCAGCTCGACGTGCAGGTCCGAGCGCGGCAGGCCGAGCAGCTTCATCGCCGAGAACAGGTCGGAGCCGAGCGGGTAGGAGACGCCCGCGTCGTCGCCCGGCAGGAACAGTTTGAAGCTGGCCTTCCCGTCCGGCACCGGATCGGAGGACAGGTCCTTCGGCGCGTCGGTCCAGAAGTGGTTCGCCGAGATGATGTCGTCCACGACGTCCACACCGCGCGGCACGTCGCCGGTGAAGGTGAGCGCGGGCCGGTCGTCGAGCGAGTTGATGTTGTGGGTGGCGCCGATGGTCGGCACGTCCAGCCGGGTCCGCAACATCTCGGCGACGCCCTCGGCACCGCACCCGATCACCAGGATCGGCATGCCGGGCCGCCAGTCGGTGACGCCGGAGACGAGGAAGTCGTGCGCCAGCCCGGCCGGCAGCAGCTTGCCGTTGACGAACAGCTCGTCCGAGGGCTTCTCGAAGTGCGTCATCAGGCGGAACACGCCCTCGAAGCGCGGAACGCCGTCCGAGAGGCGAAGGTCGGCGGGGCGGTTGGAGAGCAGGAGGCTGTCGTTCAGGACGTAGCCGTGGCCCGGCAGCTCCGGGTGGAAGAACTTGTTGTCCTGGACGTAGGCGCCCGTGGGTGTGACCTCGGCTTCCATCGGGGTGTGGACTTCGAGGTCCGGCACGTCGGCGCCCACGTCGGTCGGCTCGTGCATCACGACATCGACACTGACGTCGGCATCGGCAGCGACATCGGCATTGACGTCGGCATTGACGTCGGCATTGACGTCGGCGTTGACATCGACACTGACGTCGGCATCGCGGTCGCCCAGGATCAGCTTCTCGATCCCGTGGATGAGGTCGTCGATGTCCTTGCCGGCGTCGGCGCTCCAGGTCCCGGTGGTCCCGACCAGGCCGGAGATCCACTTCTCGAAGACGTCCAGGTCCTTGAGCGTCGGCGCCTCCAGCCCGGTCAGGACGTTCACCGCGTCCTGGATCTGCGGACCATGCGGGCCCTGTTCCCAGATCTTCCGGCTGGCCATGCCGAGCGCCCGCACGTTCGCGTCGTTGCCGACCGCCATCAGGTCGGAGAAGTCTCGCCACTGGGCAAGATGCGTGTCGATCTTCGCCAGGTTCGCGACGATGCCCAGGCGGGTCGGGCCCGACGTGTCCTTGAACAGGTCCTGCTTGGCGAACGCGTACAGCATGTTCTTCATCGGCGGGTTCTTGCCGCCGAGCGCGGCGCCCCAGTCGGCGAGCTGGTCCAGGAAGTGCGCCCCGCCGTCCGGCCCCGCGTGGTCAGGGCCCTGATAGAGCAGTGCCTTTCCAGCGGACAGCGCGTCGCCGGCGCCCTTGGCGCCGGTGGTCAGCACCAGCGGCTCGCTGACCTTGAGGAACGGCTTGAGCGACGCGGCGTCGCCGAGCAGGGTCAGGCGGATGCGGACGCCGTCGGTGACGCCGGTGTTGAGGGTTCCGACCGGGGCGCCGGACCCCATCGCGTCGTCGAAGCGGACGATGTCGATCTCGGACGCGCCCGCCGCGCCGAACCGGTCCTTGAGGTCGCCCAGCGCGCGGGTGTCGGACAGCGCGACCGCCCAGTGGTCCGCGTAGCCGGCACCGACGTGCACGATGTCCACGGTCGGCGTGCCGCCGCGCTCGATCCGCGTGATCACGTCCACGAAGTCGTGTCCGGCCGACGGGTTCGCGACCGAGCCCGCGTCGCTGTGGCCGAAGTACAGGCGGCGCGGCGCCGTACCGCCCGGGAACAGATGGGCCTTCAGCGCCGATCCGATGTCAGGGTCCTGCTTGAAAGCCGTCAGCCGCCAGTCCCGCGCGGCCTGCGGGTCCTTCGCCTCCAGACCGGTCAGGTTCCGCAGATAGCTGCGCAGATCCTGGTCGATCGGGATGCCGTTGGACTTCCAGTCCACGCCGATACCGGTGAGATGTCCGTCCTGCGGCAAAGCCGCTTTCAGCGACTCCGGCGGCGGCAGGTGCGCGGCGAACACCTTGTCGGCGAAGGCCTTCAGCCCGCCCTGGACCGCGGCCGGCCCGTCGCCATGCGCGGCCAGCTTGTCCAGGTAGTCCAGGGTCGAGGTGGACAAGGCCGGATCGAATCCGAGCCGGCGCATGGCCTGGTTGAAGTCCGACCCGAGCAGGTAGGGCTCGATCTCCTTGTCGCCGGGCAGGAACAGCTTGAACCGCGCGCCGCCGTCGGGACCGGCTTGGAGCACATCCGGGGTGGGCCGCCAATCCGGCTGGTTCATCCGCCGACTCGGCCCGTCCAGGCTCCAGTCCGGCTTTCCGGTGTAGTTGAACCCGTCGTGCGTCATGACGAAGGTGTCGGTCTCGCCGACCGTCGGGGTGTGCAGGTCGGTGCGCAGCGCCGCGGCCAGGTCCTCGGCCCCGCAGCCGACCACGACGATCAGCTGGCCCTCGCGCCAGGGCAGCAGCCCGGACTTGAAGTAGCCCGCGACCAGGTTGTGCGGCACCGAGACGTCGTTGACGTGGGCCTGGCCCTTGGCGTCGTCGAAGTGCGTGACGAGCTTGAAGACACCGTCGTAGGCCGGCAGCTTCGCGGCCAGCGCGATGTCCTCGGGCCGGTTCGACAGCAGCAGGCCGCCGGGCAGGATCCGGCCGCCGCCGGGCAGATCGGGGTGGCTGAACACGTCGCCGTCGATGCCGGGCTCGGCACCGCCCGGATGCGGATCCGTACCCGGATGATCGGATCCGCCGTCCATCGCCTTCCCCCAGTCGGCGGGCAGGGGATCCATGTGCGCCTGCCCGGCCGCGTCGAAGCGGAAGGTGATGACCGCCGGATCGGACTGGCCGAGGAAGTGGCCGGGGATGACCAGATCGCTTTGGATGAGCCGTTTGGCGTTGGTCCAGGGCGCGTTGAAGGCAGCCTCGATGTGCTCGACCAGCCGGCCGAAGTCGCCGCTGACTTCCTTGAGGAGCCCCGGCGACTTGCTGAGGTCCACGACCACCCGGACGTTCTTGTCGCCGTAGGCCAACAGCTTGGAGTCGACGGAGCCGCGCACCCCGGTGCCGACGTCGGCGAAGTTCTTCACCTCGGTCTTCAAGTGGTCGCCGACGTTCGTGACCGAGGCGTAGAACGTCACGGCGTCGTCGCCGACGCCGTTCACGCCGCGCTGCGGGAACGCGCCGTCCGGCCCGGGCAGCAGATAGTCGGGCTTCTTCCCGCTGGCGTTGAACGGCCACGGCCGCAGGCCGCCGTCACCTCCGCGCACCTCGGCGATGAGCTTGGCGTTGACCGATTCCAGGGCGTCGTTCAACGCCGAGGACGGGAACGCGCTCCCGGCCGGCCGGCCGGTCTTGGGGTTGATCTTGATGTGGTGGTCGAAGAGGTTGCCGAGCAGCGGCCGGGCGTCGATCGAGGACTTCCCCGGATCGGCCAGGCTCGTGTGCAGCGCGTCGAGGTCGGCTTTCAGCTGGACCTTTCCGTCCTGGTCGAGCTTGTTGTACAGCTTGGTGATGAGCCCGTTGCCGCCGACGGCCTTGCCGTCCTTGACCGTGCCGATGCTGAAGATGCCCTTGCCGGTGAACATCTCGTCGACCTCGCCGTGCCAAGCCGCGTTCCAGCCGCCCATGTCGCCCGACCGGGCCCACGTCCCGGCGATCGGCGAGGACTCCGGGTGCGGCTGGGGAACAACCGGCCGGCTGTCCAACGGCCGCGCGTCATAAGGCTGCACTTCCAGCGACGTCTTCGGAATCCGCGCGCCGGGCCCGTTGGTGAACACATCAGCGCCCTGCTGTTCCTTGGCCAGCCAGCCGTCGGCGTCGCGGCCGTTGCCCCACACGTCGTGGAACCCGTGCGTGAACTCCACCCGGAACTGCTGCGCGAGGTGGTCGAACTTCGCGCCGTCGCCGAGCAGTTCGGGGGCGTGCGACAGCTCGTCGAGCAGGCGCGCCTCGAAGTCCAGGCGGCCGGGGACGGCCGAGACCAGGGTGCCGAGCCGGCCGTCGATCCCGGCCAGCACCGAGCGGATCGCCTTGGCGTCCCCGCCGGCACCGGTCCAGAACGTGTCAGGGATCTTCGACGCCTCCTTGGCGTCGGCGTCGAACTCCTCGCGGACCCGGCCGAGGTCGCCGTCGGTCAGATCGCGCAGCCCGGCCGGGCCGTGCCAGTCCTGCAAGCCGCGGTCGAACCCCTCGCCGGCGGCGTCCAGGCGCGAGGAGATCCGCAGTTCCAGATCGAAGCGCGACGGCAGGTGGTCGGCCAGGGCGTCGATGATCGGCTTCGCCTCGGCCCCGCCCAGATGGTCGGTGAGGTTCCGGGAGATGTTCCGGAACTCCGTGGCCAGGTCGGTGAGGCGGTCGGCGGAGAGCCCGGCGTCGATCGGGACGTCGTGGCCGAGCCAGTCCCCGTAGGCCTTCTCGAACGCGTCGGCCTCGATCTTGCCGAGTCCGGCCTCCTTGTCGAGCTTCGCGCCCAGGCCGGTGAGGTAGTCGTCCAGGCCCTTGCCGAACGCCGCGACGTCCAGGCCGCCGCCGTCGCCGAGGCCGCGGCGCGCCCCGCCGAGCAGATCCGCGAGGTGCGCGTCGAAGTCCTCGGTGATCTTGGTGAAGCCGAAGAACGCGGGGGTCTTCCCGGTCTCGGCGGCCCAGCCCTTGATCCCGTCCTGGAACTTCAGGTTCGCCTGTCCCTTGAGCGCCGCCGCCTCGGGGCCGGAGGCCAGCCGGTGGTCGGCGCCGTCGAGCAGGTTCGCGGTGAGTTTGCCGAAGGCCGCCTGGTCGTTCAGGACCGCCGGGCCCGCGTCCCGCAAGGCCTTGTCGAACTCGTCCTTCAGCGCCTTCAAGTCGGCGGGTGCGACCGGGCCGTGGTCCTCGCCCCACTGGTCGATCTTGTCGTCCAGCTTGCCGATCGCGATGTCGATCTTCGGCGCGATCTGCTTCTCCAGCTGGATCTTCGGCTGGAAGTCCTTCGCCAGATCGATGCGGGTCTGGCTCCAGGCGGTGTCCTTGTCGATCGGGTGCAGGTGGCCCAGGGTGTTGCCGAAGACGTCGCCGTTGTCCTTCTCCCAGGACAGCCAGTTCTTCGCCACGTCCGGGGTCATGCCGTGCGGCATACCGTTGGGCAGGCTGTGCGTGGACAGGTAGTCCACCACGACGGTCTCGCGGAACTTGGCGGCGTCGGCCGGGGCGCCGTCGAAGGCGTGCGCCGCGTCGGCCAGCACGGTGCGCAGGTCGGCCTCCAGCCCGATCCGGCCCTCGAAGTTCTTGAGCACCTGGTTGTAGATCTGGGGCCGCGAACCCGGCGGGATCTTGCGCAGGTCCTGGGTCAGGTCCTGGAAGAGCTTCTGGAAGCCGGCGTCGCCGAGCAGTGCCGCGCCGTGCGGGTTCGCGGTGGCCCAGTCGGAGGCGATGCCCCGGCCCTTGAGCCCGTTGGTGTTGATCTTGGAGACCTTGACCAGCTGGTCGACCAGTTTGTCCTCCAGGCCGTGGGTCAGGGCGTGGGCCAGCCCGGCCTGGATCTGCGGGGTGAACTTCAGGTCGTTGGCCTTGGCGTTGTGGAAGAGCTGGTCGGCGCTGCCCAGGATGTCCTGGCGGATCTGCGCGAGCTCGGCCGGCGGCAGCTTGCCCGCGATCTCGGCGTTCTCGCCGAGCCCGTGCTCGAACGCCACGCCGACCCTGCGCATCCAGTCGTCGCGCTCCATCGCCTTGCCGAGCGCGTTCTGCAGGTCGGCGCGCAGGGTCTGCTTGAGGGCGGACATGTCGACGCCGGGAGCGAAGGCGGCGTTCTTGCCCGACCAGGCCCGGTCGAACCCGGCCCCGATCCGGGCGTCGATCTCCAGGTCGAACTTGACCTTGCCGTCGATGCTCAGGTGGCCGTAGCCGGGGTCGTCCCGGATCTCCCTGCCGATGCCGTCGATCCAGCCGGTCCGCTCGAACTGCCGGGAGAACTGCTTGGGCAGATTGCCGATCAGCCGGTCGACCTGGAGGTCGGACAGCCGGGGATCGACCACTCGCGGATCGCGCCAGCCGGTGTGCACGTCCTTGATCTGGGCCAGGAAGTCGGTCCCGATCTTGTTCAGCGCGTCCGGGCCGACCTTGCCGGTGTAGAGCGCGACCTGCTGGTCGAAGGCCTGCTTGCCGAGCGCCAGGTGGTCGGTCAGGGAGATGACGCCGTTCGGGGCGGCCACCGCGATCGGTTCGGCCCGGACCGCGACGTTCTCCATGCCCACGCCGTGCAGCGCGCCGGTCGCGCCGGCCAGGCTGTGATCGACGTCGCCGGTCAGCGCCTTGACGTCGGCCATCGACTGCTCGGCGAGGTTCGCGCCCTTGGCGTCGGCGTTCTTGACCAGGCTGAGCACGTCGTGGATCGGGGCCACGGCGACCTCGCCGAGCTTGGCGGTGCTCAGTTCGACCCGCGGCAGCGCGGTGTTCAGGTCGACGCCGGCCAGGTGCTCCACGCCGGTGACCGCGGGCACCTTCGTGACCCCGAGCTCCTTGGCGACGGCGCTGAGCGAGATGTCGTCGCCGATCTTCACCACCGCGATGCTCTCGGCGTGGGTCAGGTTGCTGATCTCGATCGGCTTGAAGGCGCCGTCCAGCATCTCGATGCCGTGGATCGGCACCGCGCCGGAGCCGGTGATCGGGAGCTTGCCGAGATTGCCCAGGTTGCCCAGGTCCAGGTGGGTGTCCGGAAGGCCGTTCTTGACCAGGGAGTTGATGGTGTCGATGTCGTTGATCTTGACCGCGGTCAGGAACTTGTCCGGGACCAGGAGCGTGCCGTTGGGCATCTGCACCCAGGTGGTACCCGCGTCGGGCTTGAAGTCGTGCATGGCCTTCACGTCGACCACGATCTTGGCGAGCATGTCGCCGGACAGGTTCAGGCCCTTGGTGAGCTGGAAGAGCGTGAACTTGTCGTCGAGCATCTTGTCCACCGTCACGATGCCCGGCAGGGTGCGCTCGAAGGAGCGCCACAGCGCGCCGGTGAAGTCCAGGGCCGTGAACTCGTCCTTGGTCACCGGCAGGAACAGCCGGACGAACCGGCCGGTGCCGATCTCGGTCAGCACGAAGTCGACGCCCTTGCTGATCCCTTCGCCCAGGTACTTGATCCCGGTGACCAGGAACTCGTCGACCATCGTGAACTTGTCGAAGGTCAGCACGGCGATCTTGCCGATCACGTTCGGGAACGTCAGGACCTTGTCGAAGACCCACATCCCGCCCTTGAGGGCCAGCGCGCCGATCACCTTGATCGAGCCGATCAGCCCGATCGTGGTGAAGTCCACGAGCAGGGTCTGGATGTGCTCGAACACGTTCACCACGCCGCCGCCGAACCGGTCGGCGGCCCCGATGATCTTGATCATCCCGTTCTTCAGCATGTTCGCGATGTCGCCGCCGATGCCGCGGGTCATCGGGGCGACGATGCCCAGGAAGCTCAGGAACAGGCCGAGGAAGTTGGCGTCGCCCTTGGCGAAGTCGACGATGGTCTTGATGAACAGCGCGATGTTCGCCATCCAGGCCACGATCGCCAGCGGGCCGCCGAAGATCAGCCCGAGGATGCCCAGGGCCAGCGCCAGCCACTGGAACGCCTCCCAGAAGATCTCCGAGGAGGTCAGCGCGCTGGCCAGCTTGCCCTGCGCGTCGGCGATCGCCGAGGCCGCGGTGTTGGCCGCCGCGGTCAGGTCGGTCCCGGCCTGTTTCGCGGCGTTCGTGTACTGCGTCAGGCCGGGGTCCTTGTCCGGCAGGCCCTGGGCCTTGGTCAGCGCGGTGTCGGCGTCGCTCTGGTGCTGGGCCAGGGCATTGAGATAGGTGTGCAGGGCCGGCGCGGCCTCGTCCATGCACTGCTGCATGCCGCGGAAGAACTTCTGGAGCTGGTCGCTGATCTGCCCGCGCAGCGCGTCGGCGGACTTGCCGGTCCACCCGCCGTCGACGTTCTTGACGATCGCGTTGATCGTCACCTCCATCTGGTCGGCGCTGTCCTTGATGCTGTCCAGCGCCTTGCACACCGCCGCCATCGTGGGCTGGTCCCCGGGCGTGGGGTCCTGGTCCAGTCCGAGCTTGGACCAGTCTGTGGGCCGGGCCACGCGGCCTCCTCAGGTTCGTCGCGGTGTTCCGAACGGGGGTACGCATCCGGGCCCGCGGATGGTTCGCCCGATCCGGTGCCGGAACCGAGAACCTTTTCCGGCGGCCGGTGCGTACCACCGGTTGAGGCGAGGGGAAGCGAAGGGAAGGGGACAGGCCTTGGCGGACGACGACCCGACGCAGCTGGCTTCCGGCGTGAAGATCCAGATCGACTACACGCAGCTCAAAACGGCTGCCGACAACATGGACCAGCTGAAGGACCACCTCGACGCGACGCTGTCGGCGTTCAAGACCAACATCACCGACAGCCACATGGAGGGCACCACCATCTACGGCGGCGACTTCAGCGGCAGCGGCAACGCGCACCTGAACGAGAAGCTGTACGACTTCTACAACCGGTTCACCGACATCGCGAGCGACGCGAAGACCAAACTCGGGAACCTGTCCCAGACCTTCCGGACCGTGGCCCTGCAGTTCCTGGACAACGACCTCGGCGTGGCCGCGAGCGTCAACTACCAGAACTACCAGTACCTGCTGAACGCCTGGATCGGGAAAGAGGCCGCCTTCCAGCACTACCAGCGGACCAAGGACGACGAGACCACGTTCATCACGTACGACGAGAACGGCAACCCGGTCACCAACCACATCCCGATGTGGGGCCAGGGCAGCCCGGTCCCGCAGGACCCCGGCGCCGTGCCGATGGCGTACACGAACACCTCGGACTTCAACAACTCGCTGTTCGGCCTGAACGTCCTCACCGACGGCGACAAGGCCCCCTTCCCGAACCTGCTCAGCGACGCCAAGGCATTCGACGCCGGCGCGGTGTCGATGACCACGACCGTCAAGACGATGGACCACGGCGTCCTGGACGCCAACGACGGCCCGAACCCGCCGACGAACGCGCAGAACCCGGTCACCCAGGAGGACACCACGGTGACCTACGACGGCGGCACCTACACCGAGAGCACCACGCTCTACCCGGACCACCCGTTCAACTACACAAGCCACATCACCCACGCCGACGGCACCACCGAGACCTCCTCCTGCACCGCCAACCCCGACGGCAGCAACGCGCTGTGGACCTCCGACACCAAGAACACCGACGGCTCGACCAGCACCTACAAGTGGACCGGGGACGCCAGCAAACCCGGCGACCGGCACCGCGTCAACGTGCCGGACCCGAAGGACAAGGGCGACGGCCAGGGCACCGGCGGAGTCCCGCGCGGCACCGGCGGCGGTGGCCACGCACTCATCTGATCCAACCGGCGCTGATCCACCGGCCCCGACGAACAAGTCCCCCGCGAACAAGTCCCCCACGAAAGGCGAACCCCATGGTCAGCAACGTCAACGTCAACAGCGACGACATCAAGACCGCGACCTCGCAGCTGGACTCACAGGTCGCGATCATCATCCCCGAGCTGAACAACCTCATGGCCTCGGTCAACGGCCTGCTGGGCTCGCGAGACGGCGGCCTGTTCCTGACCCAGTCCAGCCCGGCGTTCAAGACCGCCTACCAGAGCTTCAACACCTCGCTGGTAAACGCCGTCCACACCATCAGCTCGTTCTCCCAGCAGTTCACCAGCATCGCCAACAGCATCATCGGCATGGACCAGGCGATCGCCGACAGCATCAACAAGAAGTGACCC
>NZ_JAAFYZ010000211.1 GCF_018274385.1 Catenulispora pinistramenti
CAGCAGCCAACCGGTGTCCTCGTTCCCTGCGTTTTGTATTTCTCCGGCTGGTTTTCGGTTCGTTCCCCTCGGTCGCGTCGGCAGGGCTTCGCCTACAGTGCCGGTGGCCGGGGGTCAAGTTCGCGCTTCACGAAACCGCAGGTCAAATGGCCAACCGCCGCGCGCGGACTTTACCCCCGGACACCGGTGCTGTACCCATCGGGCTGACGACGCGACCGTGGGGAACGGACCGCACCACCTCACAGGCCGCAGCCGCTGAGACTAGATCGGCCACCCTAGGGAACCGCGCTAGTTTCCCTGAGGTTGCCGAGGCCCGCCGGAGGCCCGGCCCTTCATCACAGCCCTTGACCTTGACCTTCAGTTCTTGATCTTGCCTGTGCTGTTGATCTTGCTCTTGATCTGGCCTGTGCCCTTGCCCTGACTTGCCGGAGTTGAAGAGGCCTGAGGTGGGGCGGGGTTGTGAACGCGTAAACCGGCAGCCGACGAACACACCCACCACCCCGAACCCCGAACCGGCACAACTATGACCGAAGGCCGTAAAAAGCTTTGAAACCCACACCCCAACCGCAACCCGGCCCACAACACCAGCCACCAACAGATCCCGCCCGGCGACCAGCGAGTCACGAATCCCGCCACGAACTCCGTCACGAACGACCAAACAAAGCATGCCTGACACGGCACTAGCACCCACAACGGTGAATCGGCGCGGCGATGCCGTGCCGGCTTCGGCGTGTTGTCAAGATCTTGGTAAGCGCTGACGGGACGATGTGGCCATGACACCACGTCGTTTCCTCACCGCCCTGGCGACCGCCGCCGCGTTGGTCGCCGGCCTGTTCGGCCCGGCGGCGCCCAGTGCCTCCGCCGCGAGCTTCGTCGTCTCCCAGGCGCAGTTCAACCAGATGTTCCCGGGCCGCAATTCCTTCTACACATACCAGGGGCTGCTTAACGCCCTGGGTGCGTACCCGGCTTTCACCACCACCGGCGATGAGAAGACCAGGAAGCGGGAGGCGGCTGCCTTCCTGGCCAACGTCAGCCACGAGACCGGCGGCCTGAAGTTCGTCATCGAGCAGAACAAGGCGAACTACCCGCACTACTGCGACGCCAGCCAGCCCTACGGTTGCCCGGCCGGCAAG
This sequence comes from Catenulispora pinistramenti, assembly GCF_018274385.1. Taxonomy (GTDB): domain Bacteria; phylum Actinomycetota; class Actinomycetes; order Streptomycetales; family Catenulisporaceae; genus Catenulispora; species Catenulispora pinistramenti. The sequence goes on from NZ_JAAFYZ010000211.1 coordinate 1,134, forward strand.
GCGGCCTACTACGGTCGCGGCCCGGTCCAGATCAGCTGGAACTTCAACTACAAGGCCGCGGGCGACGCCCTGCACATCGACCTGCTCCACAACCCCTACCTGGTTGAAAGGGACGCCGCCGTGGCGTGGAAGACCGGCCTGTGGTTCTGGAACAGCCAGCCGGGCGCGGGCTCGACGACCTCGCACGACGCCATCGTCAAGGGGCGCGGCTTCGGCGAGACCATCCGCAGCTTCAACGGCGACCTGGAGTGCAACGGCAAGAACGCGGATGAGCGCAACGACCGCATCAACCTGTTCAAGAAGTTCGTCGCCGAGCTCGGCACCGACGTGGGCCCCGGCAACCTGTCCTGCTGACCCAGACCGCGGCTAGGCCCGGCCGCGCGGCTCCTGGTGGCGTCCCAGGGGCTGCGCGCGGTTCGGCCGGCCGCCAACAATGCGGCAGTTAGCGACTTACCGGCTCAGCTCAGCCGGTCACCGTGCTTCCAGCGCCTCCAGCAAAGCCCTGATAATCCCGGTCGCCGCCGCCCACTGCTCAGGACTGAGCTCAGGGAACGCGTCGGCGCCGTCGAGCCGGCCGGCCACCTCGGTGAGCAGCACGTCGGTCCCGGTCACCTTCAATCCGGTCCGCGCCTCCCACGGCGCGTCCGCCGGACCCGGCACCACGCCGTACTCCACGTGCGGGTTCTCAGCGCCCAGCGCCTGCTGGAACTCGACGGTCACCTTCGCCGGATCGGTGTCGATCCTGGCTCCCAGCAGCACCCTGATGAGGTCCTGATCGGTGCCGGCGGCGCGTACCGCGCTGTCGGTGTGGAAGCGGCAGCGCACGATCCCGGATTTGCGGGCGGCCAGGCCGGAGAAGTCGACCGGGCCGTGGAAGGCGGCGCGACCGCTTCCGCCGCCGGGCAGGGCGAAGCTGATCTGCGGGCCGAAGAACGAGGGCTTGTCGCCGAACACGGCTCCGGCGAACGAGGTCTTCCCGTAGAACTGCGTGCCCGTGAAGTCCCCGTCCGCCAGCCGGCAGTCGCTCGCGTCGAAGTCGATGAGCGTGGCGCCGGAGAGTTGCAGGGTGGTGTCCTCCCAGAAGGTCCGGCCCAGGGCGGGACGCGTCCGGTCGGTGAGCAGTCGCTGCGCGGCGTGCCGGGTGCGCAACTCAGCGAACTGCGAAGGGCTGAGTTCGAAGACGCTGGTGGTCACGTCGAAGGGCAGCGGGGTCCGCAGGTAGGCGCAGACCGTCTCGGTGATCCGCTCCCGGAGCGCGGGCTCGGCGTCCCCGAGCTCGCCGAGGATGTGCAGGCCGCTGAGCCGGACGTCCGGATCGGTGTCGGCGAGCTGGCGGCGGTAGGGCGTTAGCGAGTCGTCGTGGACCACGAGTGCACCGCCGTCCCCTTCGAGCCCTGATTCCGTGATCCAGCCGAACGGCCAGTCCTGTCCCTCCGGCCACTCCTGGCCCTTGGCCCGGGCGTCCGCGGTGAGCCGGGCGCCGGTCAGGTCGACCGCGGGCTGGATGAGGTGGACGCGGCCGCCGAAACTACAGCGCTGGAACGAGACCGCGTCCCCGAAACGGGCCTTCCAGAACCACGCCTCGGCCGCGAATTCCGCGTCGGCGAAGGAGACCCGGTGGTTGAAGCGGGCACCGTCGCCGCCTTCCTCCCAGGTCTGGTAATCGCCCATGAGCTCGGCCATGGGCCAGTTCGGGTCGTCCTCGTTGAGTTCGTCCCAGGCGACCGGGCGACGGTTCTCCATCACCTCCCAGAACTCTTCGTCGTCCTCCCAGACGCTCGTCTCGCCGCGCCCGAACCAGGCGATGTCCTGGAACCGGACGCGCGAGAAGTCGGCGTCCGCCCGGAACCTGGCCCGGCCGAAGTCGACCGTCTGGCTGAACCGGGCGCCGGCGAAGGACGCGTCGGCCTCGAAGACCGACCGCTGGAACGTCGCCACCTTGGCGAAGCGGGCGCCGGTGAAGACGGAGATGCCGCGGAAGTGGGTGTCGGTGAAGCCGACGTCCCCGAGACGGCAGCCGCTGAAGTCGACGTCCGGCAGCACGGCGCCGTCCAGCTCCAGGTCCAGACAGTGCTCGCAGTCGGTGTCGCAGGGGATGTCCGCCGAGGAGTCGGCGACCTCGGGGTGCTGGCGGGCCAGGGCCGCGAGCAGTGCGACGGCCTGCTCCCGTGCGGCGGCCGATTCATCGTCGGTCTCGGCGGATCCGGACCCGGTGGGCTCGGCGGAATCGGCCGGCTCGCGCAGGTAGCGGCATACCGTGTCGGCGATGGGCCGGCGCTGCGCGGGATCTTCCCGGGCCAGGATTTCCAGCTCCTGCAAGGCGGAGCGCTGCCCGTCGGCATCCGCTTTCGCCAGTCGGTCGGCGGTTTGCTGATACAGCGCGTCCATGAAGGCACCTTAGGGATGGACCGCCGTTGCCGGTGCCCGTAGAAATACCGCCAGTATCACACAGGCCGCCCGACGTGGTGCGTGCCGCTCGGCTGGCCGAGCGACTCTCAGCCGCTCCCCGCCGAGGTGCGCAGGGCCTCGGCAAGAGCGTAGAACACAAAGAAGTTCGGAATCCGGCTCACGTCAGTACGGATGAGGGCCAGCCACTTCCCGGCCACCCGCACCGACACCTCGCCCTTGTCCACCTTGATCCGCTCCACGTCCGACCACGGCACCGACCGGCCGCCGGCCGTCACGGTCCGCCTGTTGACCTCGATCGGCCCGAAGGCCAGGGCACTGCCACTGGCCACGGTCTGCAACGCGACGGGCAGCCGGGCCCGGGTGATGCCGTCCTGGATCTCCCGGCCCCACTTCTGCGGGTCGGCCAGGCCGCCGGCCAGCGTGAGCGGCACCCCGTCAGGCCCGGTCAGCTGGTACTGGTAGGTCGTGCGGAGCAGCGTGCCGTTCCGCCGGTGCTCGACGATGCGCTGCAAGGCGGTGGTGTCGTGCCAGCGGAAGACGAGGATCTGCTGCTGGTCGGCCAGCACGGTCAGGCCGGACTCGAAAGTGGCGGCGGCCCTCCCGGCGTTGCGGATGTTCGCCCTGACGTCGGGCCAGAGTCGGCTCGCGGGCCGGATGACAGCCGGGTAGAAGCCCCACATCCGGCCCAGGCCCTCGGTGTAGCCGATGGTGCGGAAGCGCTCCTCGATCTCCACGAGCTCTTCGACGCTGGCCATGCTGCTGCCTCCCGTTGATCGACAAGCCTCGAGGCTAACGGCGTGGCCGGAGGACCGGTCCTGGTCGGCCGGTTCGAGCGTACGGCGACGGGCCCCCTTCGGCCGGTTCGGCTGAAGGGGGCCCGTTTCGGGGACGCGCTGTCTACGAGCTGTGCACGTGCCGCTTGGCGCTGGTCACTCGGCGACCGTCAAGGCGACCGAGCCGGTGACGTTGTCCGAGGAGACGGAGATGGTGGCCGTGCCCGGGCACCGCGCGCGCACCGCGCCGGTGACCGGGTCGACCGTCGCGACGTGCGGATCAGAGCTCTTCCACACGTGTGACGCCGGGTCGGCGATCGGCACGCTGAGTGCGGGCAGGTCGTCGCCGGTCGGCGAGGTGCCGGTCGCGGTGAGCTGAGTGGACTGGCCCGGCTTGAGCGTCGTCGCCGTGCCGGTCACCGCGATGCTCGCCAGGGTCGGGATCGCGGCGAACTGCACGTCGCCGTTGGGCAGCACGTGGAACAGCCCGTAGTTGTAGAAGCCGCCCTCGCTGGCCGGTGCGTACGCCTCGACCCCGGCGTCGGCGACCACGAAGTTCGGCAACCCGTTCGGCGTGTTGTGACCGGTCGGGTCGAGCAGGTTCTCGGCCCAGCCGCGGGCGTGCCCGAACAGCATGACGACGTGGGTGCGCGGATGCGAGTCCTGATACTTCTGCACCAGGGTCTCGAACATCTGCGCCTCCCAGCGGTCGGCGAACTGGCTGTCCTGCTGCGGATGCGGGTCGTAGGCGGGCACGTGGCTGACCACGAACACCACCGGCGAGCGGTTCGCGGACAACTGGTCGGCCAGCCACTGGTACTGCGCCGGATCCGTCGTCGGGACCTGATACGGGTCCGAGGGCAGGATGCCGATGTGCGCGCTGTCGGTCACCAGGACGTTGGCGGCGCCTTGGGTGTAGGCGTAGTGCGTCGGACCGAACAGGCTGGTCCAGTTCTTGTTCTCCGGATCGACGCCCTGGGTGATCTCGTGGTTGCCGACGCCCTCGTGATACGGCACGCCGAATCCGTCGAGCAGCGACTTCAGGTAGTCCAGGTTGGCCATGCTGCCGGTGTCGCTCATGTCGCCCATGGTCTGGAGCGACAGCGGGCCGGTCTGGCCCGACGACAGGGCCTTGATCTGTGTCAATCTCCGAAGATCGGCGCCGTCCTGCTTGAGCACGACGCTGCCGGTGGAGTTCGGGTCGTCGGCGTGCGTGTGCGCGTCGTCGAGCGCGGCCAGCGTGGTGCCGCCGGGCCGGAACTTCGCCGGGTCCTCGGTGTACTGGAGCCAGGAGGGGTTGTGCGGGATCGCCACGTACGGCGGCGTCACCAGCGGCCGCGGCGAGTAGAGCGCTTGCAGATCACTGACATACAGGTCGCCGGTCAGCGCCTGGCTCGGGCTGATGACCAGGAAGTCGAGGAAGTCCACGCTCATCGGGAACTGAAGGCCGGCGGGCAGGTCGGCGATGATGAGCTGCCAGCCGTCGTAGGTCACCGTGGACGGGTAGAAGTCGACGTACTGGCCGTTCACCTCGTAGTAGGCCTCGGCGAGCGTGAGGTTGCCCAGCCCCAGCGGCGTGCCGGAGCCGCCGGTGCCGGAGCCCTTGATCCAGACGCCCACCGCGTTCGGCAGTTGCGTCTCACCGGCCGGCGGGAACGACTCGTGCACAGTAGGGGAGAACACGACCTGCTTGACGCCGCTGCCCGCCGGGATGGCGTACTTGACGTCCATCGAGCCGGCGTCGGAGGGCAGCCGCTTGGTCGTGGTGGACAGCGAGACGCTGCCGGTCGCGCCGTGCGTGTTCACGCTCCAGTTGCCGACGTCGGTCATCGGGTCGACGATCTCAGAGCGCTGACCCACGGCGATCGAGACGGCGGCGGTCGCCCCGCCGGCGCCGGCCGTGACGGTCACCAGCCCTTCGCCGTCGGTCGCGGCGGTGAACAGGCCGGTCGCCGGATCGACGCTGCCCAGGTTCGACGGGCTCGCCGTCCAGGTCACCGAGGCCGGCAGCAACGTGACCGGCTCCTTGTCCCGGGTGGTCGCGGTGACGGCGAGTTGCTGGGTACCGCCGTTGTTCAGATCGACGGTGGCCGGGCTGACCGTGAGCGAGGTCAGTTTGTCGGTCACGCGCAGCGGCACGGAGGAATGGGCGCGACCGGCCTTGGCGGTCAGCTCACCGTTGCCCGGCTTGCTGGCGGCCGTGATGGTCGCGCCGTTTGTTCCGGTACTGATACTCGCCCTGGAGGGCGGCCGCACCGCCAGCTGCACCGGATCGCTGGCCGGGTTGCCGAGCGCGTCGACCGCGTAGGCCGAGACCGGGACCTTGCTGCCGGTCAAGACGGCCAGCGGCGCGCCGGAGTTGGCTACTGTACGGACCGCGGGGCCGGCGTGCGCCTCGGTGCTGTAGAAGAACAGGCCGTTGGCGACCGGGCGCTCGTGGCCGTCCGACGGCGTGTTGCCGACGCTGACCTGCTGCTGACCCGGCTGGCGGGCGACCATCTCGCTGGAGCCGCCGGAGTCGAAGATCATCGCGTTGTACGCGCCGTGCGCCAGCATCCAGCCGGCGAGCTGCGGGCGGGTCAGGCCCTCGGCGGCGTCCTCCGGCTGGTGGCCGTCGAACACCGCGACGATCGCGTGCTTGCCGTCCTTGGTCACGCCCAGGCCCGTGACCGGGTTGTTGACGTTGTTCTCGCCGCCGCCCTGCAACGGCACGGCCATGGTGCCGTTCTGGACCAGGACTGCGCCGCCGGACAGGGCCTGGCGCGGGGCGTTGTCCGGGCTGATCGATTCGGCGATCGCCACCCGGTCGCCGACGTGCGCGGTCGCGGTCAGCCACTGGCCCGCGGTGCCGGAGCCGACCAGGTCCTCGGTCCCGGTCGGCAGCGGCGTGAGGTCCGTGATGCCCGGCGTGACCTTGTCGATGATCAGGACGTCGGCAGCGGCCGGATCGCGGTGCCCGGAGGCCACCACCGACGCCGGGACCTTGCCGCTGTCGCCGAGGTCGGGCGTGACCCGCACCAGGCCGTTGGCGGACAGATCGTCGACCATGTTGACCGAGGTGATCGGGTGGGTCGCGGTGCCGTCGGTCGCAGTACCCGAATACGACTCGGCGCCGATCGCGACCGAGCCGTCCGCGCGCACGACGAGGTTCTGGTTCCAGGCCGGGTTCGGGCTCTTCACGAGGCGCCCGTTGACGACGACCATGCCGTGCGGCCGCCCCGAGCCGTAGATGTCGAAGAAGTCGCCGTTGATGCCCGCGACCGCGCCGGTCCGGTTCGCCATCGAGGAGACGACCTCGTCGTTCGGGTCGCTGAGCTCGTTGTGCGACTCCACGACGCCGAGACGGACGTTCGGATCGGTCAGGTCGACGTTCAGCTCCGTCGAATGCTGCACCCCGCCGACGGTCTGGTAGGTGTCGGTCTGGTAGTCGACGCCGCGGGTGATCTCCTGCGTCGCGGTCCGCGAGGCGTTCACCACCAGCGGCCACTGGCCGGGCGTCGGCGGGAGCCACGGCCGGCTGCCACCGCCCGGCTTCGCGCTCGCGCCGGTCTGCGCGTTGGCACTCGCGCTCGTGCCCCCGGCGCCGGCCATCGCCGTCCCCACCAGCGCGACGACCACGGCGGCCGACACCGCAACCCGCCGGTTCCTCCGCAACATCATTCCGCTCCCCTCGGCACGCATTATTCGCCGCCTCAGACTCGCCGAACCGCGTGTCCTGACGGCGGCGGCGCACGGCACATCCGGCTAACAGGTCGGGGCGCGGGGGTGGTGCGGGCCGCTGGCCGAGCTCCTAGGTTTTCGCGGCGTCACCGTGCGGAGCTACGAGCCTCGCTACCCAGGATGTTCAACAGCGCCAAGGCATCGGCGCTGGGTGATCCGATCGGCGCGCTGTAGAGCACGAGGTGTTGGTCGCTGTCCGGCAGCGCGAGGGCGTCGCAGTCGACGCGGACCTCCCCGACGGCCGGGTGGCGGAAGGTCTTCGTCAGGACCGGCGCGCTACGCACGTCGCGATGTTCCCAGAGCCGGGCGAAATCGGGACTTCCGTCGCGCAGGTCGGCGACGAGGCCGGTCACGGTGGGGTCCGTCGGGTAGCGGGCGACGGTGGATCGGAGCTGCATGACGACGTGCCGACGGAACTCGGCGGCGTCGGAGATCCCGTACATCGGCGCGGCGGGGCGCGACGGGCCGAGGAATGCCTTGCGCGCGAGGTTCCGCTGGTCGGGGGTGAGTACGGCGAAGTCCTCCATCAGCGCGGCAGCGAGGTCGTTCCACGCGAGCACTTCGAAGGCGGCGGAGACCACGATGCCGGCGGTCTGCGGGAGGCGTTCGAGCAGGGCGAGGATGCTGGGTCGCACTTCGCGCTGGAGCAGACCGGTCTTGGCCGGCGCGGTGCCGGCCAGGGTGTGCAGGTGGTCGGATTCGGCGTCGGTGAGGCGCAGCGCGCCGGCGATTCCGGCGAGGACTTCACCGGACGGCCGCGATGCGGCGCGGCCTTGTTCGAGGCGGACGTAGTACTCGGTGGAGATGTGGGCGAGGACCGCGACCTCTTCGCGGCGCAGCCCCGGGGTCCGGCGGCGCGGGCCGGACGGCAGGCCCACGTCTTGCGGCTGGAGTCGCTCACGACGGCTGCGGAGGAACGCCCCGAGCTCCTGTTTGTCCATGACCCCAGTGTGCATCGTCCTCGGCGGCGGATCGTGGTACAGCCTGTGCCTGTATCTGGTCCGGGCACGGACGGACGCTGGTGGCATGACCGAAAACGCACATGTCACCGACGACACAACCAGCACAACCAGCAGCATCAGCAGTAACAGCAGCATCCCCATCGGCCTGCTCACCGGCAAGGTCATCTTCATCACCGGCGCCAGCCGCGGCATCGGGGAGGCGGCGGGGCGGCTCTTCGCCGCCGAGGGCGCCTCGGTCGTGCTGGCCGCCCGGGGCACGGACGCACTCGAGCGCATCGTCGCCGAGATCCGGGCCGACGGCGGTCGCGCGGACGCCGTCACCCTGGACCTCGCCGACCGCACGGGCATCCGCGCCGCCGTCGAGCGCGTCGCGGAGCTGCACGGACGCCTCGACGGCGCCTTCAACAACGGTGCGGCCCTCCAGCGCCGGCCGGGACCGGTCGACACCACCGGCGACGACGACATCGACGAGCAGTTCGCCGTGAACTTCCGCTCGCACTGGACCGCGATGAACGCCGAGGCCGAACTCATGCGCCGCACCGGCGGCGGGTCGATCGTCAACACCTCGAGCATCGGCAGCCGCCGCGCGAACCCCGCCCTGCCCGCCTACGGCGCCATGAAGCGCGCGCTCAACAGCCTCACCGAGAGCGCCGCGGTGAACTGGGCCGCCGACGGCATCCGGGTCAACGGCATCACCCCCGGCGGCACCGCCACCGAGATGATCGACGCCTGGGAAAGGGCGACCCCCGGCATCGTCGACAAGATCAACGCCTCGATCCCCCTGGGCCGGATGGCCGAACCCCGGCAGGTCGCCGAGGCGGCCGCGTGGCTGCTCAGCGACCGGGCGTCGTTTGTGACCGGCGCGATCCTGCCGGTGGACGGCGGCGCTGGGGCCTAGTGTCCTTGGGGGAGCTGGAGTCTGCGGGCCGGGCCGGGCCGGGCCGGGTCGCGGCCCGGCTAGGACTCGTCCGCGGCCGCCGGGGCGCCGACCTCGGCCGCCGCCGGGCCGGCCCGCAGCCGCGCCACCAACCGTGCCGCCCCCTTCACCGGCCACCACAACACGGCCGCCAGCAGTGTGAACGGCAGCAGCACCCCGATGATCACCAGCAGCACCTTCACCGTGCCCATGAAGGCCTGCCAGCCGTCATGCAGCCCGCGCTGTAGTGCGTTCTGGTGCTTGGCCGCCGGGGTCCCCGCCGGGCTGGCCGCCTGTGGCACGAGGAAGGTGACGGTGATCGTGGACAGCGATACCTGATCGTTCAGTGCGGCCAGCTGCGCCTGCATCGACTCCAGATCCGACTCGCGGCGTGACAGCTCGCCTTCGAGGGTCACCACGTCCGACAGGTTCGTCGCGCTCTTCATCAGGTCCGTGATGCGGGCGATGCTCGCCTGTTGGGCGGTGATGCGGGTGCCGGTGTCCACGACCTGAGCCGTGACGTCGGATGCCGAGCGGGTCTCGTCCTGCACGACGCCGCCGGTGCCCAGCTGTCCGATCACCTTCTCGAACACCGCCGAGGGCACGCGCAGTGTCACAGTGGACTGAGTCAGTCCCTGCACGTCCGGCACCGTTCCGGACTGCGAGTTCTCGCCGCCCACGAACCCGCCGCTGCCCTCGGCCAGCGTCTCGGCGTTCGCGGTGGCGGCTTCGACGTCTTTCGTGCGGACCGTCATCGTCGCCGAGTAGACGATGCTGCGCCCGGCCACCGGCGCCTTCGCCAGCGAGTTCTGCCTCGCCGAGGGCGCTGCCGCCTGGTTCGGCGCCGAGTCGCCCGACGCCGCCCCGGCGGCGGGGTTGCCGGCGCCCGCGGCACCCTTGGGCACACTCGACGCCGCGCTATTGCTGTTGCCGGAACCGCACCCGGCGCTCAGCCCGACTATCACGACCGCGGCCAAGACCGCCGCGGCCCGTCTCCGCCTCCCATGAGCACCCTGACTCATCCGCAAGCACTCTGACTCATCCGCCAGACCCTCCCGAGACCCCGACTCGGCCCGGCCGTCCTTATTGGTCGGCCTGTGACCGAGCTGTCACGGCACTGGGACGGCGGCGCGTGGCCCATGGTTCCCGGTCAGGGCCTCACGGTTCGGTCACAGGCCGGCATCGGAACGGTGCTGGCTGTGTGCCTAGGCGTTCCCAGGCGTTCCCAGGAGTTCGCAGGCGTTCCTAGTGGTTCGCCACCGGGACCGCGTTGATCTGCGCGGCGGTGAGCGGCTGGTTGAACACCTCGACGTTCGACAGCGCGCCGTTGAACCAGTCCGTCGCGTTCCCGTAGTACTGAGCGCGCCCCATGGCCAGGGGACCGTTCGACGCATACGGGGTGGGATCGCTGACCGTCTGCTGGAGCTGGCCGTTCACATACAGCTGCATTTGCTTGGTGGTGGCGTCGAAGACCCCTGCGAGCCGGGTCCAGGTGGCGGCGGTCGCCTTGGCAGTCGAATACGCGCGGTAGGCGGTGGGGTTCGGGCCGTCGACGCTCACCCGGGAGAAGGCCCAGACGCCGGTCGGGCTGTCGGGGCTGTTGCCCATGTACTGGAGGTAGAAGCCGCTGTTCTGCGAGGCGTCCTGACTCACCATGGTTTGTTCGGCGGGGGAGTCGGCCGCGGCCAGGTACACGTCCGCGAGGATCGTGAAGCTCCCGGTGGGGCTGGTGTCGACCACCGGCCCGGTGGTGGTGATCTGGCTGTTCTGCCCGTTGAACAGGCAGGAGGTGCCGGCCCACCAACCGTTCGACGCCGTACCGTTGTGCACGGTCGTGGAATCGATCGCCGTGTTGCCCGTGGTCTGGTTCAGAATCCAGTCGGCGATCGGTGTCGGTACGGTGACCGGCGGGGGCGCCTGCTGCGTGGTCGGCTTGGCCGCGGGCTTGGACGTGCTGGGCGCGGCGGGCGCGGAACTCGTGGACGGCGGCGCCGAGGTCGACGCCGGGGGCGGGGAAACGATCACAGGCTTCTGCGAAGGCGGCGGAGCGCTCGACGCCGTGGGGACGCCGACGGTCGGCACGCCGGCCAAGGCGACTTGTGCGGTGGCGTCCGTGGCCACGGAAGGCCGGAACGCCAGCCACAGACCCGCGAACAGGATGACGACCGACGCCAGAGCCGCGAAGAGCCCGCCGAGCCAGCGCGGCAGCAGCGCCGTCTGGTTGTAGGCGCCGGCGGCGGTGACCGGCTGGCGGCCGGAGACCTGCAACGTCGTGGTGTAGGGGTGGTTGACCTTCTGCCCGAACCACAACAGGCGCTCGGGACGCATTCGCAGCACACTGAAATGCGCGCGGCCGGGCTGGATCTGCAGACTGGGCTTCCGGATGTCGATGTCGACCCGGTTGCCCGGTCCGGAGGCCGAGACCGAAGCGGTGGCCAGGGTGTTGCCGTGGTTGGCCACCACGAGCCGCGGCCTGGCACGCCGCCAGCCCCGCACCGTCGGCGGCAGCATCTCGGCCCGGACGTCGACGAACGAGGCCACGGTGAGGGTTCCCTCGGGCACCGTGACGTCCTCGGGGTTCTCCGCCGGCGTCACGCGGACCCCGTACGGATGCGGTCCCGCGGCCGAATCCGAGGCTCGCGGCGGGGAGAACGTCAAGGTAACGTCGCCGGTCGTCCCCGGATACAGCCGGATCGCCGCGGGCTCGACGGCACACCACACGGCCGGGTCCCCGACCACCTCGACCCGGTACTCCTCGACAATGTCCCCGGTGTTCCTGATCCGGAGGTCCACGACGGCGCTATCCCCGGCTTCGACCGCGGCTGACAGCGGTTCCAGGTTGACCCACTGGCTCACTCTGAAAAGCTAGCGGCCGGGCGGTGATTCGGCAGCGGCTGGAAGGGCCACGTCGGGGGCAGGCATCGTTGCCCGAACGGACCTTTGTCGGGGGATACCGGCTGTGGGAAGCAGGGGGCGCGGTAACAGGGCCGCCGCCCCGGGCGCGCTAAGTAGCGCGATGACGGCTGCTCGGCCGCTACCGCCCGCGACCCGGCCGCGCCGATGCCGGTGTCGACGCGGATGCCGACGCGACCATCAGCGACAGCAGCCGGTTGAGCTCGGCTCGGTCCTTGGCGGAAAGCATGGCGAAGAGTTCGTCTTGCATCGCCTTGAAGGAGTCTTCGAGCTCAGCGAGCAGCGCCAGGCCGGCCTGCGTGATCTCCAGCCGGTTGCGGCGCGGGTCGGCGGGATCAGGTCCGCGGCTCACGAGCCCGCCGCGCTCGAGCCCCGCGGTTTCGTCGGAGACGCTTCGGCGGTCCATGCCGAGCCTGCGTCCCAGATCGGCCTGGCTCGAAGGTCCGAACTCGTCGAGGACCGCCAGCATGCCGTAGGCGGCTTTCGAGGCGCCGAGCCTGGCCACCCGGTCCGTCGCGAGCTGGCCGGCCTGCGCGGCCGTCAGGGTGATCGCGTAGCTCGGCAGTGCGCGGAGCCGTGCGGGCGCCTCGGTGAAGTCCACTCTCGTGAGACTAGACCAGCACTCCCGCCTCGGCTAAGTTGAAACAATAGCGTTGAATATACAACGCTGCGTTGTCATCTCAACGAAAGGCCGCGGCATGACCAGCACTCCCGACCTCGTGGTCCCCCGGATCTTCGCCGCGATCGATGACCGTCGCTTCGACGAACTCCCCGCCTTCTACACAGTGGACGTGCGAGCCGACACCGCGGTCGGACGCATCCACGGCCGCGACGAACTCGTCGCCGTGCAGCGTGCGATCCACGAGCCGGTCGCGGCCCTCCAGCACCTCGTGACCGGCGTCATCGTGGCGCCCCGCGAGGACGACGCCGACGTCCGGGCCAACATCGTCGCCACCTTCTGCGATGACCGGCACCGCCCGACCCTCGAAGGCGGCAGCGTCTGGCGCGGTCGGCTGCGCCGCCGCGGCGATGACTGGCAGGTCTGCGAGTTCAGCCTGGACCTGGTCTGGTCTCGCGGCGAGATGCCGGCCGACTGGGGCGTCGGGAGTTGAGGGGCGTGGCACGCGACGTCACGATCGTCGCGCGAGTTCCGCCTCCGTGACCCATTCGGCGGTCAGGTCCCGACACACCACCCGCACCGAGCTGTCCCAGAACGCGATCTCGTGTGAGCAGCCGTCCGGATGCGGCAGTACCTCGTCCAGGGCCAGGCTCTGGAAGCGAGCGCCGCCCTCCGGATCCGGCGGGGCGACCTCGAGTGTCAGGCTGCTGACGTCCGAATAGCGGAGCACCAGCCATTCATCGTGTTTAAGCCCGCTGGAAGTCAGGCGGATTTCCAGATCCACCGCCTCGGAGCCGATCTTGTGCGTGATCGGGCCCAGGTTCAGATCCTTGACGCAACGGCGGTCGTAGAAGTCGTAGTGCGTCGGGTCGGTCGCGAAGGCGCGCGCGCCCGGAGGCAGGTTCGGGGCCAACTCCGGGAGCGCGGCGAGGTAAGCCTGGGGTGACAGCGAGCCGTCGTCGATGGCGATGTATTGCATGAGGACGATGATGGCCGCTGCCGCCTGCTGCCTCACACCTTGAACCGCACCACCTGCGGGTCGTGGTCGCTGGCCTGGTCGGAGTACTCGGAGTTGACGTGCACCACCTGGTAGCTCAGGTCCTTGATGCCCTTGCTCACCAGGATGTGGTCCAGCACCTCCGAGACGCCCTCATAGTCGTACGTGTACTGCTCGTTGATCGGCAGGGTGCCGATCAGGTCGGTGAGGATCGACGGGCCGGTGCCGTCGGAGGTGCCGGTGCGCAGGGCGTTCACGGCCGGGCTGAACTGGTAGTCGTTGAGGTCGCCGAGGACCACCACGTCGGCCTTCTTGTCCACGTCCAGCAGCTTCTGCACGAAGTCGTGCTCGACCTGGGCCTGGCCGGCGCGCTGGATCGCCGAGGACTGGGCCGGGTACTGGAAGCGGCCGTCCTGGCTCTGGTCGCCGAGCTTGGCGACGAAGTGGTCGGCGATGACGAAGACGTCCTTGCCGCGGAACTGGAACTCGCCGACCAGCGGCTTGCGGCTGGCGGTCCAGACCGGGTTCGCCGGGTCGATGCGGCCCGGGGACAGGCTCAGCGCGGGGTCGCCGTGCTTGCTGACCACCTGGGTGCCGGTGGTCGTGCGGTCGACGTTCGCCGGGCCGGAGTCCACGAACTTCACCCGGGCCGGGTTGTACAGGAACACGGTGCGGATGTTGCCGCCGGGCTGGCCGCCGTCCTGGTCGTTGGCCGGGTCTATTTCGCGCCAGGCGTAGTGCGGGCCGCCGGCCGCCGCGATGGCCGCGGTCAGCTTGGTCAGCGTCTGGTCGGCGGCGACGGTGCCGTCGTCGGTGGCGCCGCTGTTGTCCTGGACCTCCTCGACCGAGACGATGTCCGGGGTGGCGAGGTTGGTGACGATGCCGGCGCCCAGGCGCTGGAACTTGGCGGCCGGGTCCGACGGGGCCAGGTTCTCCACGTTGTACGTGGCCACCGACAGCTCCTTGGCCGGGTCCGGGGCGGCGACGACCGGGGCCAGGTGGTTGTTCTGCACGGTGCCCAGCGTCGAGGCCGCGATGAGGAAGCCGCCGTACTGCGAGTAGTCCAGCGGGCCGACGGTCGCGCCGGTGAAGACGTCGCCGACGTTCACATGCGGGTTGCTGCCGTCGGCCGGGACGACTTCCAGCCGGCCTGAGGGCGTCTGGTTCTCGCCGAGCAGTTCCGAGCCGCCGCGGTAGGTGGCGGCCTCGTTCGGCTTCACCGTCACGTACTGCTCGCCGTAGGTGTCGGACGGGCCGACCACGCGCGCGTCGTCCACCTCGACCCGCATGCCCTGGATCGAGCGGTAGAAGTCGAGCACCGAGCGGGTCGGGACGACCGGCGTGCCCTCGATGTTCGCGCCGCCCAGGTTCGGGGCGTAGGTCGCCGGGACGTTCGCCGCCGACAGCACGATCGGGGCCGGCAGCGCGTTGCCGCTACTGACCTCGGTGACCGTCGGGCCGCCGATCTCGGTGACCGACAGGTTCGAGGTGGTGGCGACGGTGTCGCCGCTGGCCAGCGGGTAGTAGGCCTGCGCCTTGCCGGAGACCAGCACGGAGTCCCCGACCGCGACGGTCGGGGCCGAGCCGGTGTAGACGAACAGCGCCTCGCTGGTCGCGGGGTTGGCGTCCGGGGTCGGGTCCTGGATCCAGAAACCCTTGGAGCCGCTGGTGCGCAGCGCCGTCACGATGCCCGGCACGTTGGTCACGGCCTGGCCGTTCACCGGCGAGACCCAGCCGGCGCCCTGGATGTCGTGGATGCGCAGCGGACCGGGCTGGGTGCCGCCGCCGGTGCCGGAGCCGCCGGGGGTCGGCGTCGGGTCGCCGGCGGTGAAGTCGGTGCCGTTCTGGTCGGTGTCGGTGCCCGAGGCGTTGCGCGCCACCGAGGTGGTGTTGCTCGCGGCCGGGGCGTCGGCGGAGCCCTCGTGGATGACGGCGGTACCGTAGCCGATCAGGTCCTTGATACTGCCCTCGGCCGCGCAGTCGGCGGCCGTCTTGCAGGTGAGGGCGGTCTGCGAGGTGACCAGCGCCACGGTCCCGGCGGTGCCGCTGAGGTTGATCGCGCCGGTGGCGTCCGGCGCCGGCAGGTCGGCGGTGCCGCCGGTCCCGGCGGCCTCGGCTATCAGGTAGGTCTTGCCGGGGGCGATGCTCCCCGACAGGTTGGTGACCTGCCACGTCGTGGCGGCGCCCGGCGCCGCCGAGATGTACTGCACCGACCACGACGCCAGCGACACCGGCGCGGTGCCGTCGTTCCGCAGCTCGATGAAGTCGTTCTTCAATGTGGCGCCGGAGTTACCGCCGCCGCCGTACACCTCGTTCACGACGACGTCGTTGGACACCGTCGCCTGCGCTGCGGGCAGCGCCAGCAACGCGGCGATGGTGCTGGCCGAGACCGCGGCCGCGGTCAGTACACGGGTCCTGGACACAGGTTCTCCTCGTCAGGGGTCTCAATCGGCACACAGTGTTCGGCATCTTCGCGAACTGCGAGCGTCCTGGACAAGGACAACATGTGCTGATGTGGGGTCGGTCGACGGGTGATAGTGCCACGGACGTTCGAATCCGTTGATCCGTAATCCGTTTTGTGGGACGAGGACTAAAAAAGTCCCGTGGGAGCTGTTGACGGACGGCTCGCGCGTTTTCATACTCTGACCCAACCGGCGTATCGGAAACGTTTCCGGAAGCTCTTGCGCTACGTCGGCTCACTCACTTGCGCAGCGGGGTCTGGATTCACGGTTCGTGATCGATTCTTCCAAGGAGGGTGCTCGCATGACGGTCAGCCGCAGAAAGTTCCTCGCCTCCTCAGCGTTCGTGGGCGGTGCCGCGCTGCTCGGCGGCGTCGGTGTCGGCGCGTCGGGCTCGCGCGCGTCCGCCGCCACGGCCGACACCGCGTCCACGCTGTCCGTGGCGTTGAAGAACAACACCGCCTCGAACACCGTCTACGCGTTCGTGACCGGGCAGGCGATCAGCAACAACGCGCTGGTCCTGCTCGAATCGGACGGGCGGACCCTGTACTACCCCGCCTCGCCCGGCTCGACCGGTGCCCCGCTGGCGGCGAACTGCGCGATTCCGCTGGGCGGCCCGGGTTCGACGACCACGATCACCATTCCGCAGATCGCCGGCGGCCGGGTGTGGTTCTCGATCGGGTCCCCGCTCACCTTTCTGCTCAACCCGGGCCCGGCCCTGGTCGAACCGTCGGTGAGCAACCCTTCCGACCCGAACATCAATCTGATGTGGGACTTCTGCGAGTTCACGTTCAACACCTCGCAGTTGTACGCGGACATCTCCTATGTGGACTTCGTCTCCATCCCGATCGCGATCAGCTTGACGGACACCTCGGGCGCCGTGCAGAACGTCACCGGGATGCCCGCGGGCGGCCTGGACACCGTGTGCTCGGGCCTGGTCGCGCAGCACAACGCCGACGGCGCCGGCTGGGACCAGCTCATCGTCACCTCGGGCGGGGCGAATCTACGAGCCCTGAGTCCGAACAACGGGATCGTGATGAACTCCTCGTTGTTCTCCGGATACTTCCAGCCCTACATCGACCAGGTCTGGTCCAAGTACGAGAGCGCGTCGCTCACGGTCGACACGCAGGCGTCCTGGGGCAGCGTGACCGGAAACGTATCCGGCGGCGTGCTGAACTTCCCCGGCCTGGTCAGCTACGCCCAGCCCGCGGCCAAGGACATCTTCAGCTGTAGCACCGGGCCGTTCGCCAACACCGCGGGCGAGATCGGCGCCGTGTCCGCGCGGATATGCGCGGCGTTCAATCGCAGCACCCTGCTGATCGACTCCGACCAGCCGGACGGGGAGGTCGTCTCGACCTTCTATCAGAACACGATCACCAACCACTACTCCCGCATCGTGCACGCGGCGAACACCGACGGCCTCGGCTACGCCTTCCCCTACGACGACGTCGTGGGCAACGGCGCCAACCAGTCCGGCTTCGTCGCCTCGGGCAACCCGGCGCTGTGGACGATCACGCTCGGCGGCGGGGGCGGCGGCAGCACCCCGCCGCCGCACACGGTCACCGTCAGCTCGCCCGGCGACCAGACCAGCACCGTCGGTGCCGCGGCGAACCTTCAGGTCAGCGGTACCGATTCCAGCGGCGGCCCGCTCACGTTCACCGCCAGCGGATTGCCGACGGGCGCGAGCATCAGCGCGGCGGGACTGATCACCGGCACGCTGGGCACCGCGGGCAGTTTCAGCACGACCGTCACCGCGACCGATTCAGGTGGGGCTTCGGGAAGCACCTCGTTCACCTGGACGGTCAACACGGCGGGCTCGGGCGGCGGCTGCACCGGCGCTCCGGCCTGGAGCGCGACCACCGCCTACGTCCCCGGCAACCAGGTGACGTATGCCGGCGACCTGTGGACGTCCACCTGGTACTCCACCAACGCGGTACCCAACGCCCCGCAGTCCTGGGACGTATGGAAGAACGACGGGGCCTGCTGACCAACCGCGGATGCGGCGCGGGCGTGCTAGTCGCAGGCGTCTGCGTCGCGTCCGGCGGAAAGCGCGAAACCGACACTGAGGATCTTCCATGCCATTCAAAGACGCGTTGAGCCGCCACGCGCGGCAGCGGGCCGGTGTGCTCGCCGCGGTCTGCGCGCTGGTCGCAGCCGGCCTGGCGGCTGTCGCGACTTCCGCGACCGCGGCGCCGACCGCACCGGCGGCCGCCGGAAATCTCGTGCAGAACTCCGGATTCGAGTCCGGGTCGCTCGCGCCCTGGTCCTGCCCGAGCGGTGACGGTTCCGTGGTCGCCAGCCCGGCGCACTCCGGTTCCCACGCTCTCCTCGGCACGCCGACGAGCAGCGACGACGCGCAATGCTCGCAGGCGGTGAGCGTGCAGCCGAGTTCGTCCTACACGCTGACCGCGTGGGTCGAGGGCAACTACGTCTACCTCGGCGACACCGGAACCGGCACCAGCGATACCAGCAACTGGACGAGCAGCGGCTCGTGGACCCAGCTGAGCACCACCTTCACTACCGGCGCGGCCACCACGAGCGTCACCATCTGGCTGCACGGCTGGTACGGCCAGGGCGACTACTCGGCCGACGACGTCTCGCTGACCGGGCCGGGCGGACCGACCTCGCCCCCGCCCACATCGCCGACCACGACCCCGCCGACGACGCCCCCGACGACCCCTCCAACGA
>NZ_JAAFYZ010000212.1 GCF_018274385.1 Catenulispora pinistramenti
CCATAGGCCTCACCGTCACCCAAGCCCTGGCCCTCCCCGCCCTGGCCGGCGCCCGCATCGTCGCCGGCCACGCCGGCCACGACCGCGTCGTCGAACGCGTCAACGTGATGGAGGTCCCGGACATCCTCCCCTGGGTCAAGCCCAAGGAGCTCCTCCTCACCACCGGCTACCCGTTGCGCCACTCGCCCTCCCCGCTCACCGACCTGATCGCCGACCTCGACCGCGCCGGGCTGGCGGCCATCGCCATCAAGCCCCACCGCTACCTCGGCGACCTCCCGCCCGAACTCCTCGCCGCCGCCGACCGCCTCGGCTTCCCGGTCATCGAGCTGCCCGAGGGCGTGGCCTTCGACGACATCCTCACCGACGTCCTGTCCGACGTCCTGGACCGCCAGTCCGCGGTCCTGGCCCGCGCCGACCACGTCCACCGCGCCCTGTCCCAGATCGCGTTGGAGGGCGGCGGCCTGGCCGAGCTCACCGCCGAGCTGGCCCGCATCCTCGGCGGCCCGGTCCTGGTCACCACGCCCGACGGCCGGATCCTGGCCGAGCACGGCGCCGACACCGTGTGCCACCTGCCCTGTTTCGACGCCGCACCCGACGGCCAGATCGGCCCCGCCGACCACCGCCTGCGCACCGAGGCCGAACACCCCGGCCTGACCGCGCACCACGGCACCCAGCACGCGCTGGTCCCGATCCTCGCCGGCCGGGTCGACCACGGCCGCCTGGTCGCCTTCGCCGACCGCCGCGCCTTCGACGCCGCCGACGTCGCAGCCCTCGAACGCGCCGCCACGGTCGCCGCGCTGGCCGTGGTCAAGCAGCTCGCGGTGGCCGCGGTCGAGGACAAGTACCGCGCCGACTTCCTCAGGGACCTGCTGACCGGCCGCCTGGAGGACCTGCAGTCGGCCGCCGCCCACGCCGCGACCCTGGGCTGGGACATCAGCCCGCGACCGGGGACCGGAAACGGCAGACAGCACCGTGCCTTGAACGGCGACCAGACCGCGGCCGCCCCCACTCCCCGCAGCCTTGTGGTCCTCGTCGCCGAACTGGACCCGGGCCAATCCGTCCTCCCCGCCTCCCAACACGCCCTGCGCCCGGCGCGAGAACGCTTCGCCGCCGCCTGGCAGACCGTCGTCTCCGGCCGCGACCGCACCAACCCGGTGGCCGGCTTCAACCAAGAAGTCGTCGTCGTCCTGAAAACCGGCGAAGACCCCGACCCACTGGTCAAAAGCCTGATCGCCGAGGTCTCCGGCACCGGGGGCGGCGGTCGCCGCACCTTCTCCACCGGCGTCTCCCGCCGCGTCGCGACCGTGGCCGACCTCCCCGCCGCCTACGAGGAAGCGCGCCGCGCGGTCCGCATGGGCCGCCGCCTCAACGGCCCCGGATCCGTGGCCCACTTCGACGCGCTCGGCGTCTACCGCCTGCTCTCCCTGGTCCCGGACCCGGACGAACTGCGCGACTTCGCCCGCCAGACGCTCAAAGGCCTGGCCGCCGACGGCGATCCCGACGCCGAGGACCTCCGCACCACCCTGGAAGTCCTGCTCGACACCAACCTGAACGTCGCCGAGGCCGCCCGCCGCCTGCACTTCCACTACAACACCCTGCGCTACCGCATCGGCAAGATCGAACGCCTGGTCGGCCCGTTCATGGAGCGCCCCGATCTCCGGCTGGATCTGTCGGTCGCGCTCCGCATCCTGCACATGCGAGGGCTGTGACTATGTGAGAGCTGTGACTATGTGAGGGCTGTGACGAGCCCGGCGACATCGGCGCGACCTGCGAAATCAGTAACCCGGCGGTACTTGTGACGCCCGTCACAGCGTTACTACAGTCCGCCCCATGACATTCGGTTGGCGGGTCGCATACCAAGGCAGGACTCCACCACCGGGCTCGGTCGTCCGCCCCGACGAGCGCCTGTCCTGGCCCCGCACCGTGGGCCTGGGCGCGCAGCACGTCGTCGCGATGTTCGGCGCCACGTTCGTGTTCCCCCTGGTCATGGGCCTGGATCCACAGCTGGCCATCATGATGAGCGGGATCGCCACCATCTGCTTCCTGCTGATCGTCAAGAACAAGGTCCCGTCCTACCTGGGCACCTCGGCCAGCTTCGTCGGCGGCGTGGCCGCGATCCGCGCGCAGGGCGGCGACGACCAGCACGTCACCGGCGCCATCCTGATCGCCGGCGGCGTCCTGCTGGTGGTCGGGCTGCTGATCCACTTCCTCGGCGCGCAGATCATCCACGCCGTCCTGCCCCCGGTCGTCACCGGCGCGGTGGTGCTGCTGATCGGCTTCAACCTGGCACCGGTCGTGGCGGATACCTACTGGCCGCAGGACCAGTGGGTCGCCTTGATCACCATGCTGGTCGCGATCGGCATCATGGTCGGGGTCCGGGGCTTCCTCGGCCGGATAGCGATCTTCGTGGCCCTGGTGTTCGGCTACGTCCTGTCCTGGCTCGTGGACCGGGTCTTCGGCAAGATCACGTCCTACGACGCCGGCGCCGGGCACGACACCACGCACTGGCGCGTGAACTTCGACGCCGTGAAGTCCGCCAAGTGGATCGGCTTCCCGGGCAAGACCAGCGGCACCGGCGCGCACCAGATCGCCGGGTGGCACTTCCCGGAGTTCAAGTGGGCCTTCATCCTGCTGGTCCTCCCGGCGGTGATCGCGCTGGTCGCCGAGAACACCGGGCACGTCAAGGCGGTGGCCGAGATGACCGGCGACGACCTGGACCCCTACATGGGCCGCGCGATCGCCGCCGACGGCTTCGGCACCGTCGTGGCCAGCACCTTCGGCGGCTCGCCGACCACCACTTACGCCGAGAACATCGGCGTCATGGCCGCCACCCGCGTCTACTCCACGGCCGCCTACTACGTCGCGGCGCTCGTGGCGATCCTGTTCGGCCTCTCGCCCAAGTTCGGCGCGCTGGTCGCGGCCACCCCCGGCGGCGTCCTCGGCGGCATCACCGTGGTCCTCTACGGCATGATCGGCCTGCTCGGCGTGAAGATCTGGACCGAGAACCGGGTCGACTTCGGCAACCCGCTGAACCTGGTCCCGATCGCCGCCGGGGTCATCATCGGCATCGGCAACACCAGCTTGAAGTTCACCGACACCTTCTCGCTGTCCGGGATCGCGCTCGGCACGATCGTGACCATCGTCTGCTACCACGCCGCCCGGATCATCGCCCCCGCGCACCTGAAGGCGGGTGCCGACGGCGCGGCTGAAGAGTCGGGGAGCGCTGGCGGGGTACCAGTCCAGGAATGAAGGGCTGCCGATCCTTGGGCAAGTTCAGCCAGCGATCGCGGCGGCGTTCGGCACAAGTCGACGTCGCCGCGACCCTTTCGGCGAGAAGAGGATGCCGTCATGAAGCCCCCGCCGGTGGTGTATCACGGCCCGGACACGGTAGACGAGGCCGTGCGGTTGCTGGCCGAACACGGCGGCCACGCGAAGGTGCTGGCCGGTGGCCAGAGCCTGGTGCCGATGCTGAACATGCGGCTGACGGCGCCCGCGCGGCTGATCGACGTGAACCGGCTGGACGAGCTCGCCTACGTCCGCACGGATCTGGAAGGCGTGCGGGTCGGCGCGCTGGCCCGGCACGCGGACGTCGAGCGCGCCACCCACGCCTTCGAAGCCGTCCCGCTCTTACGCCAGGCGGTCCAGACCGTCGCGCATCCGACGATCCGCAACCGCGGGACGACGGTCGGCAGCCTCGTGCACGCCGATCCGTGTGCTGAGATGCCCGCCGTACTGCTGCTCCTGGACGGCGAGGTGCTTCTGCGCTCGGACCGCGCCGGGGAACGAGTCGTCAAGGCGGCCGACTTCTTCGTCGGACCGATGGAATCAGCCTGCGAAGAAGACGAGCTGGCCATCGAGGCCTACTTCCCGAAACCCAGGGGCCGCACGGGAACCGACTGGCGCGAACTGTCACGACGCAACGGCGACTACGCGATGTGCGGAGTCGGAACCTCGGTTCGCGTCGACGACACCGGCGCCGTGACCTGCGCGAAGGCGGCGTACATCGGGATGGGGCCGGTGCCCTCGGTCGTGGATGTCACCGGTGCCGACTTCTCCGGCGCCGACTTCTGCGCCGCCGCCGAACACGCGGCCGACCAGCTCGACCCCGAGGACGACATCCACGCGAGCGCCGAGTATCGCAGGCATCTGGCACGCGTCCTGACCGCGCGCTCCCTGAAGGCGGCGTACGAGGCGGTGGCACCGTGACCGAGCAGCTGCATCAGATCACTGTCACGGTCAACGGCGTCGCCCGGCGCGGCGAGGTCCCGGCCCGCCGGCTGCTGGCCGACTTCCTGCGCATGGACCTCGGCCTGACCGGCACGCACCTCGGTTGCGAGCACGGCGTCTGCGGCGCCTGCACGCTGCTCCTGGACGGCGTCCCGGTCCGCTCCTGCCTCATCTTCGCGGTCTCGGCCGACGGCCACGCCGTGACGACCGTCGAAGGATGCTGCGAAGCCGGTGGCGAACTCGGCCCGGTCCAGCAGGCCTTCCAGGACTGCCACGGCCTGCAGTGCGGTTTCTGCACCCCCGGATTCATCACGACCATCACCGCCTACCTCGAAGAGAACCCCAAACCCACCGAGGAAGAGGCGCGGGAGGCGATCGGGGGGAACCTGTGCCGCTGTACCGGCTATCAGAACATCGTCAAAGCGGTGTTGCGGGCCGCGGACCTCAAACGCGAGCGGGAGAGCGCCGATGAATGACAAGCTCGTCGGCCAGCCGCTGGTCCGCAAGGAGGATCCCAGGCTCCTGAGAGGCGACGGCCGCTATCTCGACGACCTCGGCCGCGGCGCGCTCGCGGCGGCCTTCGTCCGCAGCCCGGTCGCGCACGCCCGCATCGCCGGCATCGACGTGGACGAAGCGCTGGACGTCGAAGGCCTGGTCGCCATCTACACCCACGAGGATCTGCCGGGCCGGATCGCCGAACCGCTGCCGCTGTTGATCCCGCATCCCGCCCTCACCCACCCGCGCACGCCCTACTGCCTGGCCAACGGCGAGGTGAACCACGTCGGCGAGGCCGTGGTGATGGTCGTCGCGACCGATCGCTACGTCGCCGAGGACGTGGCCGAGCGGATCCGGGTGACGTACGAGGACCTGCCGCCGGTGGTGGGCATCGACCAGGCGCGGGCCGGGGAGCGGCTGGTGCACCAGGACGCGCCGGGGAACGTCGCCGCACACAGCGTGCAGACCAACGGCAAGGGCGACGCGCACGACGCCATCGCCTCCGCCCCGCACCGCCTCGCCCTCGACCTCCATATCGAGCGCAGCGCCTCGATGCCGATGGAGGGCAAAGGCGTTCTGGCGCACTGGGATCCCGATGACAGAACCCTGCGGGTGCACTCCTCGACGCAGACCTCCACGAGCGTGCGCCTGGCCGTGGCGGCGAAGCTCGAACTGCCGCCGGACCGGGTCGAGGTGATCACGCCCGACGTCGGCGGCGGGTTCGGCGTGAAGATCGTGCATCCCTGGCCCGAGGAGATCCTGGTGCCGTGGGCGGCGATGACGCTCGGCCAGGATGTGAAGTGGGTCGAGGACCGGCGCGAGCACTTCACGTCCAGCGCGCACGAACGCGCGCAGCGGCAACACGTCGAGGTCGGGTTCGACGCGGCCGGCCGGCTGCTCGGGCTGAGCGTCGAGATCTGGCACGACAACGGCGCGTACGTGCCGTACGGGATCATCGTGCCGATCGTGACGTCCACACAGCTGCTGGGGCCGTACAAGGTCGGCGCGTACCGGGTCGAGTTCACGTCGCTGTATACGAACACTGTCATTGTCACCCCGTACCGGGGAGCGGGACGGCCGCAAGGCGTGTTCGCGATGGAGCGGACGATGGACGCGATCGCCGAATACCTGGGGACGGACCGGCTCGCGGTGCGCGAAGCCAACCTGATCCAGCCCGAGGAGATGCCCTACGACCAGGGCCTGGTGTTCCAGGACGGTCGTCCCCTGATTTACGACTCCGGCGACTACCCGACGATGCTGCGGATGATCCGGGACCTGGTCGGCTGGGACGGCTTCGAGGCCGAGCGGGCCGCGGCCGCCGCCGAGGGCCGCCGGATCGGCATCGGGATCGGGGCCTACGTCGAGGGCACGGGCATGGGGCCGTATGAGGGCGCCCACGTGAAGGTGGAGACGACCGGCGAAGTCGTCGTCTCCACCGGGCTCACCACCCAGGGGCAGGGGCACTACACCTCGCTCGCGCAGATCGCCGCCGACGTGCTGGGCGTCGGGGTCGGCGACGTCACGGTCATCACCGGCGACACGCGGCGGTTCAAGTACGCGGTCGGGACGTTCGCCTCGCGGGCGATCGTGACCAGCGGGAACGCGGTCGCGATCGCCGCCGGGAAGGTCGCGCAGAAGGCGAAGCGGATCGCGGCGGCGGCCTTGGGTGACGGGATCAGTCCGGAGGATCTGGAACTCGTGGACGGTCGCGTCCGCCGGCGTGCCGATCCGGCGACGGCGATCGACCTGCGCACCGTCGCGGTGCTGTCCAACCCGCTGCGGTACGCCTTCGACGAGGAGACCAAGGCGGCCACCCAGTTCGCGGCGGCCACCGGCACCGGCGACGAGCCCGGGCTGGAGGCGACCGGCTACTACATGCCGGAGCGCTCGACGTTCGCGGCCGGCGCGCACGGGGTCGTGGTCGAGACCGATCCGGAGACCGCCGACATCAGGATCCTGCGGTACTGCGTGGTGCACGACTGCGGTGTGGTCGTGAACCCGCGCATCGTGGAGGGCCAGGTGCACGGCGGCGTCGCGCAGGGTATCGGCGGAGCGCTGTACGAGCGGATCGTCTACGACGACGCCGGGCAGCTGGTGAACGCCTCCTACATGGACTTCCTGATCCCGTTCGCCACCGAGGTGCCGCACATCCAGACGGCGCACATGGTCACGGCGTCGGGGCTGAATCCCCTGGGTCTGAAGGGCGCGGGCGAGGCCGGGGTCATCCCCACGTCGGCGGCGGTCGCCTCGGCGATCGAGGACGCCGAGGGGCTGGCCGTGCGGCGCATGCCGATCTCGCCGAGCGAGCTGTACGAACTGCGGAAGGCACAGCAGGCACGGAAGGAACAGGTGAGCGCGTGAAGGTCTCCGGTAACGCGATTCTCAAGGCCGACGTGGGACGGGTCTACGAAGCGCTGACGGATCCACGGATGCTCGCGGCCGCGATCCCCGGCTGCGAACGCCTCGAACTGGTGGCACCCGACGTCTACGACATGGTGGTCACGGTCGGTGTCGGCTCGATCAAGGGCACGTACAAGGGGCGCGTGGAACTCGCCGAACAAGCGGCGCCCCGCTCCTTCACCCTGCGCGCCTCCGGCGCCGGCGCCCCCGGCACGGTCTCCGCCGAATGCCGCATGCTCCTGGTCGACGAGGCCGCCGCCCGCACCCGCGTGGAGTACGACGCGGACGCGGTGGTCGGCGGGGTGGTCGGCGGCGTCGGGCAGCGCATGCTCGGCGGCGTGGCCCGCAAGCTGGCGGGTCAGTTCTTCGCCGGGATGGACGGAGCGCTGGTACGCGAGGCCGCGCCAGCCGGCGAGCAACAGGCCGAGCTGGTCCCGGCCGCCGAGGTACACCCCACCAACGGACCGGTCACGGCCTACCCGATCCTCACCCCGCCCGGCCAACTCGGATCATCCAACTCGGCAGTGGCGCTCTCGGCCGGGCTTGCCGGAGCGGCGGCAGCGCTGAGCGGCGTGGTGCTGGGCTATGTGCTGGGCCGCTTGAGCGGTCGACGGGGGCCCCGATGAGGGCCCGCGGCGCGATGTCGGACGCATGCCGCCGCAAGACTGGAGCGTTTCACGTAACTGGGGTTTGCCGGTTGGCAGGTGTCCTGTGCGCCGTCTGACCGCAGCCGCCCTCCAACTCGCGCCGCACCCCGGCCCGCTCACCGCCAACAGCGTCGCCGAAAACCTCAACCGTGCCGTGGAGCTCATCGAGCGCTGCGTCAGCGCCACCGGCGCCGAACTGCTCGTCCTGCCCGAGGCCGTCACCACCGGCTTCACCCCGGGCATCACCGCCGCCGAACTCTGGGACCTGATGAGCCCCGTCCCCGGCCCCACCACCGAGCCGGCGCAGCAGGCCGCGCGCCGGCTCGGCGTCCACGTCGTGCACTGCACTTACGAGCGCGGCGAGGAGCGCGGCGTCGTCTACAACTCCGCGCTGCTCATCGATCCGGCCGGCGAGATCCGAGGCGTCTATCGCAAGACGCACCTGTTCCCCGGCGAGACACAGTGGGTCACGCCCGGCGATTCCGTCACGGTCGTGGACACCGACCTCGGCCGCATCGGCATGGCCATCTGCTTCGACGGCGACTTCCCCGAGCTGTTCCGCATCCAGGCGGTGCAGGGCGCCGAGATCATCTGCCGGCCCTCCGCGCTGCTGCGCTCCGCCGATATCTGGGAGCTGACAACCCGTGCCCGCGCCTACGACAACCACGTCTACGTCATCGGCGCCAACGCCACCGGCACCGATCCGGCCGGCGTGCACTACTTCGGCAACTCGCTGATCGTCACGCCGATCGCCGAGGTGGTGGCGCGCGCCGCGTCGCACGAGGGCTGGGTCGCCGCGCAGCTGGATCCCGCCGACGCCATGCGGACCCTGACGCCCGGCTCGGACCGCGCGCAGGGCTTCGACCACCTCGCCGAGCGCAACCTCACCCTGCTGGAGAAGCACCAGAAGGACCTGATCGGACAGGCGCGGACCCCGTTCAAGCTCGGCGGCGGGCTCGGGGGCGGTGCATGATCCGGATCGGCATCGACACCGGCGGGACGTTCACCGACGTCGTGGCGATCGAGGAGACGACCGGCCGGCTGGCGGCCGGCAAGGTGCCCTCGACGCCCGCCGATCCGTCGCGGGGATTCATCGCGGCGGTTCGCAAAGCCCTTGCCCTGCTCGAAGCGACCCCCGACGACATCGCCGTCGTCAGCCACGGCACCACCGTCGCCACCAACCAGCTCCTGCAAGGCAAGGTCGATCGGCTGGGCTTCGTCACCACCGCGGGGTTCGAACACCTCCTGGAGATCGCCCGCCAATCCGTCCCGGACGGCTACGGCAACAGCTACTTCTGGGTCAAGCCCCCGCGCATCGTCCCGGCCGACCTGGTATGCGGCGTCGGCGGCCGGTTCGACGCCGACGGCCGGGAAGTCCGGCCGTTCAGTACCGCCGACGCCAAAGAAGCCGCGCGCCATCTGAAGGCGGCTGGCGTCCGCTCCATAGGCGTCTCCTTCCTGCACTCCTACGCCAACGCAGAACACGAACAAGCGATGCGCGAAGTCCTCGAAGCGGAGTTCCCCGAGGCCGCCGTGTCGATTTCCTCTGATGTCCTGCCCGAGTACCGCGAGTACGAGCGCTCCATGACCACGCTCGTAGACGCCGCCGTGAAACCGACCGTCGCCGGCTATGTCGGCCGCATCCGCGAACGCCTGGATGCCCTGCAGGACAACGGCCGTAGCGTCCCCTTCTACGTCATGAAGTCGAACGGCGGCGTCCTGTCGGCGCAGGAAGTGGTTCGCCAACCGGTCACCACCGTGCTCTCCGGTCCGGCCGCCGGAGCCCTCGGCGCGGCCCTCATCTCCGCGCACGCCGGCTTCGACCGCATCCTCACCCTCGACGGCGGCGGCACCTCGACCGACGTGGCCGTGGTCCTGCACGGCGAGCCGGCCGTCACCACCGAGGGCGGCGTCGGCGGCTACCCGTCGAAGATCCCGATGATCGACGTCGTGACGGTCGGCGCCGGCGGCGGTTCGGTGGCCTGGCTGAGCCCCGAGGGCACGCTCAAGGTCGGCCCGCGCTCGGCCGGCGCCGACCCCGGCCCCGTCTGCTACGGCCGCGGCGGTACCGAGGTCACCGTCACCGACGCCCACCTGGTCCTGGGCCGCATCCCGGACGGCCTGCTCGGCGGTGAGGTGCCGCTGGACCGGGACGCGGCCCGCGCCGGGCTGGCCGGTCTCGGCGGCAAGCTCGGCATGAGCGAGCAGGCCGTCGCCGCCGGGATCCTGGAGATCTCGGCGTGGAACCAAGCCAATGCCCTGCGACAGGTCACGGTGAAGCGCGGGCTGGACGTGCGGGACTTCCAGCTGACCGCGTTCGGCGGCTCCGGCGCTCTGCTGGCTTGTCGGCTTGTCGATATTCTCGGCGTCCGCGGCGTGCTGGTGCCGCCGGATCCGGGGAACGTGTCCGCGTTCGGGCTGCTCACGGTCGATGTGCGCAACGACTACGTCCAGACCTACGTCCGGCGCCACGACCGCATCGACGTCGCGCGAGTAAGAACCCTGCTCGACGCGCTGCGCGCATCCGCCGCCGAAGCCCTGCGGGCCGAGGGGTTCGACGCCGCGCAACAGGTGTTCAAGCGCAGCGCCGACCTGCGGTACTTCGGGCAGGCGTATGAGGTGCGGGTCCCGGTGCCCGACGGCGATTTCGCAGCCGACGCCGCGGAGAAGGTCGTCGAAGCCTTCCACGACGCACACCAGGCCGTGTACGGGTACTCATTCCGCGGCGACGACCGGCAGGCCGTGGAGTGGGTGAACCTGCGGGTCACCGGCATCGGCCCGATCCAGCGGCCGCGGATCGCCGAGGTCCCGGCGCGCCCCGACGGCGGATCACCGATCCCGGTGGAGACACGCAAGGTGTGGTTCGGAGACGAGCCGGTCGACGCCGCCATCTATGACCGCCGCATGCTCAGACGCGACGATGTGATCACCGGCCCGGCGATCGTCCAGGAGTACGGCTCGACCGTGCCGGTGCACCCCGGCTTCCTGTGCGCCGTGGACCAATGGGGCAACCTCCTGCTGACCCAGAGGGAGCAGCCGTGCTGAATCCGGTGTTGCTGGAGATCGTCGAGGGCACCCTGGCCTCCGTCGAGCGCGAAGTCGAGACCGCGATCGCCCGAACGTCGCGATCCCCGATGATCCGAGACGCCCACGACTTCCGCGCGGGCATCCACGACGCCCGGCTGCGCAAGCTCACCGGCCGGTCGTACTCGGCGCTGGTGCATCCGGTGGTGCGGGACTATCCGATGGCTGAGATGCGGCCCGGCGACGTCTACTTCCACAACGACGTCTACCTGTCCGAAGGCGGCATCGGGCACCTGCCGGACCTGTGCGTCACCGTGCCGGTCTTCCACGACGGCGCCGTCGCCGCGTTCGTCCAGGCCTTCGGACACCACGACGACATCGGCGGCGCGTGCCCGGGCTCGATGCCCTCCGGGGCGCGCAGCGTCTTCGAAGAGGGCCTGATGGTGCCGCCGATCCGGTTGTGGGACGCCGGGGTGCCGAACGAGGCCGCGCTGAAGATCATGACCCGCAACTCCCGGATGCCGGACTCGCTGGCCGCCGACCTGGACGCGGAGTGCTCGGCCTGCCTGATGGGCGCGCGGCGGCTCGGCGAGGTGTTCGCCCGCTACGGACGCGGCGCCGTCGAAGAGTGCTTCGACGCCATCATCGACCTGACCACGCAGACCTTCCGGCGCGAGGTGCTGGCGAAGATCCCCGACGGCTCCTACACCTGGGAGGACTACGCCGAGCACGACGGCGTCGACCCGCCGATGCTGCACCGGCAGCGGATCACCGTGACGAAGCTGCCCGAGGACGGCGGCCGGCTGGTCATCGACTTCACCGGCACCGGGCCGCAGGCGAAGGGCCCGATCAACCACTGCGGCGACTACGCGGACGGCAACTTCCTGAAGAAGTGGCTGGCCCCGGTGTTGCGCAACCTCGCCGACAGCCCCGAGCGCATGGCCGAACTCGACGTCAACGAGGGCGTCGTGCCGTTGATCGAGATGCGCTTCCCGCCGCCGGGCACCCTGCTGACCCCGGTCTTCCCGGCGCCGACCAACGCGCGCACCTTCGTCATCCTGCGTCTGCTCGGCGTCCTGTCCGGCGCACTGGCCAAGGCCGTGGACGGCCGCATGCCCGCCGACCAGGAGACCATCCGCTACACCGGCGTCTACGGCACCGACGCCGACGGGCTGCCGTATCTGATGCGCGAAGTCCTCGGCGGCGGCTCCGGCGGCCGGTACTACGCCGACGGCGAGGACACGATCCACGTGGTGCCGGACTCGCGCAACATCCCGGTGGAGTTCGCCGAGGCACGCTGGCCGTTCCGGGTGGAGAAGCTGGGCCTGGCGGTGGACTCCGGCGGCCCGGGCCGCTTCCGCGGCGGACTCGGCTACGAGAAGCAGATCAGGATGCTGCGGGACGCGGAGTTCATGAGCATCGCCGACCGCTCGATCCTGGCCTGCTGGGGCGTCAAGGGCGGCCGGGCCGGCCGGCCGTTCGAGGTGGTGATCGACCCGGGCGGACCCGCGGAGCGGGTGGTCGACGCACTGGCCGACGCCGAACCGGTACGCGCCGGGGAGGTCATCCGGATCCGGACGACCGGCGGCGGCGGGTGGGGCGATCCGCTGGAGCGGCCGGTGGATGAGGTCAGCAGGGATCTGCGATGGGGCAAGATTTCGGTGGGCGGCGCCCGAGGCGATTACGGGGTCGTCTTCACCGGCGATCGCGTGGTGGATCCCACAGCCACCGAGTCCTTGCGTGCCCAGATGCGTGCGGCACGTGGCCCGGAACCGTTCTTCGACCGCGGCCCCGGCTACGCACGCCTGTCCGGCGGTGCGACTTCGGCCGACTGCGATTGGCGCTGACATGCGAGCCCTGATCGCGCTCGGCGGCAACGCCATGACCGCCCCCGACGGCCGGGCCCGCCCCGAAGACCAGATCGCCGCGGTCGCCGTCGCCATGGAAGCCGTCGCCGACTTGGTCGAGGCAGGCGTCGAGGTGGTGCTGACCCACGGCAACGGTCCGCAGGTCGGCAACCTCCTGGTGAAGAACGAGCTCGCCGCTCATGTGGTGCCGCCGGTGGGACTGGACTGGTGCGGCGCCCAGACGCAGGGCACCCTCGGCTTCGTCATCGTCAGCGCACTGGAGCGGGCGCTGGCCGCCCGCGCCATCGCCAAGCCCGTCGCGGCCATCGTCACCCGCACCCTCGTCGACGCGGACGACCCCGGCTTCATCCGCCCCACCAAGCCGATCGGCCGCTACCTCCCGAAGGAGCAGGCCGCCGCGATGATCGCCCACGGCCAGACCTGGGAGGACCGCGGCGAGCGCGGCTGGCGCCGAGTGGTCGCCTCGCCAGAACCGCTCGACGTCCTCGACGCCCCGGCGGCGACAGCGCTCCTGGACGCCGGCTACGTCGTCGTCGCCTGCGGGGGCGGCGGCATCCCGGTGAGCCGCGACCTGCCCACCAACCTGCTTCAAGGCGTCGAAGCCGTCATCGACAAAGACCTCTCCGCCGTCCTGCTGGCCCGCGCCGTCGCCGCCGACCAGCTCGTCATCGCCACCGACGTGGACCACATGTACCTCCGCTTCGGCACCGCCGATGCCAGGGCCCTGGGTCGCGTCACTGTCGCGAACTTGCGCGCGTATCTTGCCGCCGGCGAGTTCGGCGGCGGCAGCATGGCGCCGAAAGCCGAGGCCGCGTGCCGGTTCGTGGCGGGCGGCGGGCAGCGGGCCGTCGTCACCGCGCTGGGAAGTATTCGCGAGGCCGTTCTTGGGAATGCCGGAACCGTAGTCGAAAAGGAGTGACTAGTGCCTGAGGCGATCGAAGTCCGCAAGGTGCCGTTGCGGCACGTCAGTGACGCGTCGGGGCTGGCCGAGCTGATCACCGCCGGAGCGGTGGCGGCCGACCGGGTGGTGGCGGTCGTCGGCAAGACCGAGGGGAACGGCGGCGTTAACGACTACACGCGCATCATCGCCGACCGCGCGTTCCGCGAGACGTTGGTGCGGCTCGGGACGCGCAGCGCCGAGGAGGTCGCGCAGGTGCCGATCGTGTGGTCCGGCGGGACCGACGGCGTGTTGTCGCCGCACGCGACCGTCTTCGCGACGGTCGACGCCGAACCCTGCGACGAGCCGCGCCTGACCGTCGGCTTCGCGATGAGCGAGCCGCTGCTGCCCGAGGAGATCGGCCGGACGGCGATGATCACCAAGGTGGCCGACGCCGTGCACGAGGCGATGAAGCGGGCCGGCATCGACGACCCGGCGGACGTGCACTACGTCCAGACCAAGACCCCGCTGCTGACCATCCAGACCATCCGCGAGGCCAAGGAACGCGGCGAGTCGGTGTGGACCGAGCAGACCCACGAGTCGATGGACCTGTCCAACGGCTGCACCGCCCTGGGCATCGCGGTGGCGCTCGGCGAGATCGGGATGCCGGCCGACGAGGCGGTGCTGCATGACAGGGACCTGTATTCGTCGGTGGCCTCCTGCTCCTCGGGCGTGGAGCTGGACCGGGCGCAGGTCGTCGTGGTCGGCAACGCCACCGGCGTCGGCGGCCGCTACCGCATCGGCCACGCGGTGATGAAGGACGCGCTGGACGCCGACGGCATCTGGGACGCGATCCGCGCCGCCGGCCTGGACCTGCCCGATCGGCCGCACTCCGAGGACCTGGGCGGCAAGCTGGTCAACGTCTTCCTCAAGTGCGAGGCCGGCACTGACGGCATGGTCCGCGGCCGCCGCAACGCCATGCTCGACGACTCCGACGTGCACTGGCACCGCCAGATCAAGGCCTGCGTCGGCGGCGTCGCGGCCTCGGTGACCGGCGACCCGGCCGTCTTCGTCTCGGTCTCGGCCGCGCATCAGGGCCCTGACGGGGGCGGTCCGGTCGCCGCGATCGTGGACGTGGGCCCGGGTGCGTGAACTGCTGCCCACCCTCCTCGCCTGGCGCGCCGCCGGCGAGCCGTTCGTCCTGGCCACGGTCGTCGCCACCGCCGGCGGCGGGCCGCGCGAACTCGGCGCGGCGATGGCGGTACGGATGGCCGACGGCGTGCCCGGCGAGGTGATCGGCAGTGTGTCAGGAGGCTGTGTCGAGGCGGCCGTGATCGAGGAGGCGGCCCGGGTGCTGGCCGAGGGCCGGCCCCGGCTGCACACCTATGGCTTGACGGACGCCGAAGCGGTCGGCCTGACCTGCGGCGGCACGCTGTCGGTCTTCATCGAGCCGGGCATGCCCGGAACCGCGAACCTGGACCGCGTCCACGAAGCAGTGGAAACCGGCGGCGGTGCGGCGGTGGTGACGGTGATCGCCGGACCGCCGGAGTTGGTGGGGCTGCACCGCGGCGATGTGTTGCGGGCCAACGGATACGCGGCGCTCGCCGATGCCGTCGCCCGGGACGCCGATGCGTTGGTCGACGTGGGGGAGTCGGCGCTGCGTCGCTATCGATTGGACGGCTGCCCCGCGCCGTCGGCCGGCGACTGGAACGTGCCCGACGTCGTGACAGTGTTCTTCCATGTGATGGCCGCTCCGCCCCGCCTGATCATCCTCGGCGCCCTGGACTACGCGGCGTCATTGGCGGGCATCGGACGCTTCCTCGGCTACCGGGTGACGGTCTGCGACGCCCGGCCGGTGTTCGCCACGGCCGCGCGGTTCCCCGACGCCCACGACGTGGTGGTCGCCTGGCCGCACCGGTACCTGGAAGCGACGTCGATCGACGAGCGCACGGCGATCTGTGTGCTGACCCACGACCCGAAGTTCGACGTGCCCGCGCTCCAGATCGCGCTGCGGTCGGCGGCGGTCTACGTCGGTGCGATGGGCTCGCGGCGGACGTGCGAGGACCGCGAGCAGCGCCTGCGCGAGGCCGGGATCACAGAACACGAACTCGCGCGGCTGTCGGCGCCGATCGGCCTGGACCTCGGCGCTTCGACGTCCGCGGAGACCGCCGTGTCGATCGCGGCAGAGCTGGTATCGGCGCGACGCCGGGGGAGCGGGGAACCGTTGCGGCGGACCGTGGGCCGGATTCATCACTGATCCGTCATCCCGCGGTCCGCCCTGGCTTGCCTCGGCTTGCCTCGGTTCGCCTGGTGATCTCCGGTGCCGCGAACGCCTCAGATCGGCGGCAGCTGCCGCCGCTGCCTCTCCCACTTCGCCCGCCGCGACTGCAACACCGGCGCCGAGATGCCGAACAGCGCAGCCCCGGCCGGACCGGCCACCCACAGCGGCCACGGGTACGGGAACGACACCGTGGTGACGCCGACCAGCACCCAGATCACGATGTTGATGGACACCGCGGCGAACAGGATGGTCCACAGCACCTTCAGCCCACCGGGGAGGTCGACGAACGCGCCGCGGACACCGGGGTGCGGGGTCGGCGGGACCGGAGGCGGCGTGGGCACGACGTACACCGGCTGCGGCGCCTGCGGCGCGACCGGCGGCGGAGGCGGTACCGGGGCCGCCCCCGGAACCGGACCCGGGATCCCGGGGACCGGAGCGACCCGCGCGGGCGCCGGGGCGCCCGTCGGCAGGTCGTCGTGCAGCAGCTCCAGATCTCCGATGGTGACGGCCTCGTACGCCTTCTCCATGCGCTCGACGTACTCGTCCATCTTCAGCCGGCCGTCGTCCATCGCCGTCTTCAGGATCTCGACGACGGCCTGCCGCTCCGAGTCCGACACCCGCATGCGCTGTCGTTTGTCACCGTCCGCGCGGCTTTCGCGGTTGTCACTCATCCAAACTCCCCAACCGGTCCGGCCCAGGCGCGGGCCCCGTATCCCGTCTTGCGGGAGAGCCTAGTCCTGGAAGAGCACCTCGGGGTTGTTCGCTGTGGGGCCGTCGAGCAGGGGCTGGTGGATTCCCTTCAGAGTCTGGTCGAAGAAGGCCGTCACGTACTCCCGGGTGATCACCGCGCCGCGTACCGGGTCGATGCCGGCCGGCTCGGGGATGCCGGCTTCCTGGGCGAGGATCGGGATGTCGGTGAACGTGGCGTGGTTGGCGCCGCTGACGTCCAGGTAGCGCTTGTAGCCGCCGAGGTTCGCGTAGGCCTGGGTCCAGGTGGGGTCGCCGAGCTGGTGGCTCATCATCAGGTAGGGCCGGGTGATCTGGCCGGGCGCCGGAACCGGGAAGAAGGTGCCGTCCAGGTTCACGGCCGAGCGCACCCGCTGGTCGCCGATCATCGTGTCCACCGTGGCCGCCCCGCCGATCGAGTGCCCGGCCATGCCGATGCTGTGCTTGTCGATCAGCCCGGACAGGTGCCACGCGCGGTCGCCGTGGGTCAGCTGGTCCAGGACGAAGGACACGTCCAGCGCGCGGCTGGCGGTGATGGTGTCCGGGTCGGGCGCGGTCGGGCCGCCCTGGCAGATCGCGCACGGCGGGGTCTGGCCGTTCGCCAGCGTCTCGCCGCTGTCCTCGTAGGTGTGGCCGACGAGCGCCACGACGTAGCCGTGGCTGGCCAGCTCGGTCGCCAGCGAGGTGAGCGTGGTGCGCGGGTTCTCGAAGCCGGGGGAGAGCACGACGAGCGGGTACTTGCCGTGCACCGGCCGCGCGTTGTCGTAGGCGTGGGTCGTGACGGTGGAAAGCTCCTGAGCGGTGATGCCGGAGCCCGCCGGCACCCGGTACTGGATGAAGCCGGCCGCCTCGGCGAGCGTCATGTAGGGCGCCGGGGTCCCGGTCCCGGCGACCGCCGGATAGAACATGGACACCGTGAGCTGCCGAGGACCCGCCGACGGCACCCACGGATCGGGCCGATCCGAGTCGGTGAGGTGGATGACGTCCTCACCGGCGGCATAGCGCCCGGTCGGCGCGGGCAGTGCGCCTTGGAACGCGGCGGCAGGCTTGACGGCGGAGGCCGGCTGCAGGGCGGTGGCCGGCGCGACGACAGCCGAGCCCGAGCCGTCGGGCAGCGGCGTGGTGGCGGTGGCGAACGCGGCGCCGGTCGTGGCGACCGACGCGGCGAGCGCGATGACTGCGGCGATGCTGATACGACGATGAATTGCCATGGCCACGACGCTATGGCGGGGGCGGGGGCGACCGAATCACTCCACGGAACGGGATCTTCGAGCCCTGTCATCCGGCAGGTTGACGAGGGTCATCCGCGCGAAGGATGAGATGGGCCGCTCCTCGCGTCGGACACGCGCTCAAGGCACTGGTGCGGGGCAGACTGGACCCGTGGATTACGCGGCAGCCCAGGACTTCACCCCCGAGCAGATCGAGCGCGCCCGCGCCTACAAGCGCGACACGCGTCCGCTCCGCCTCGCCTCGACCCTCCTCAGCCTCGCGGTGCCGCTGGTCCTCGGCCTGACCCCGGCCGGTGCCGGGCTGGTCGAGGCGGCCGGCGACGTCGGTGGCGGCGGGTGGGTCGCCACCGCGCTGCTGGGCAGCCTCGCGCTGTCGGTGCTCGGGCTGGTGCTCCGGATGCCGCTGAGCATGTGGGGCGAGACCATCAGCCGCCGCTGGGGGCTGTCCAAACGCGGCTGGGGCCTGTTCGCCGCCGACACCGCGAAGGGGTTCGGCATCGGCACGGTGCTCACCGCGGCGGCGGTCGGCGGGTTCTACGCCTTGCTGCGCAACGGCGGCGGGGCCTGGTGGGTCTGGGCGGCGCTGGCAGCCGCGGCGCTGGCGGTCCTGGGGTCGTTCGTGATGCCGGTCCTGATCGAGCCGCTGTTCAACAAGTTCAAGCCGCTGCCCGAGGGCCCGTTGCGGCAGCGGTTGATGGCGCTGGTCGAGCAGTCGGGGGTGCCGGTCAAGGACATCCTGGTCAGCGACAGTTCCCGGCGCACCACCGCCGCCAACGCCTACGTCTCCGGCTTCGGCAAGACCCGCCGGCTGGTCGTGTGGGACACCACCACCGACAGCCTGGACACCGACGAGGTCGCCGCGATCGCCGCCCACGAACTCGGCCACGCGGCACGGCGCGACGTTCTGGTCGGCACCGTCCTCGGGGCGGTCGGCGCGGCCCTCGGCGTCCTGGTCCTCGCGGCGGCGCTGCACTGGTCGCCCCTGCTCGACGCGGCCGGCGTCCATCACGCCGCCGACCCGCGCTCGCAAGTCCTGCTGCGGGCCGTGCTGGTGGTGATCGGCCTGGCCGGGGAGCCGTGGGGACTGGCGTACAGCCGCTACATCGAAGGCCGCGCGGACGGCTACGCCCTCGATCTGTACCGCGAGCCGGACACCATCGTGCGCATGGAACGTGCCCTGGCAGTGCAGAACATCGCCGACCTGAACCCCAGCCGCTGGGAAGTCCTGACCCGCTACACCCACCCCCCGATCCCCGAACGCATCGCCCACGCGCGCCGCTGGGCTGCGGAAACAGGGGTCGCTATTCCTAAGCCCCTTTAAGCACCGTCTTAGGATCCGGGCGCACATTAAGTAACGGGACACAGTGCGCAAACGGAAATCCGAAGGAGGTGGAGGCCCATGTATCCCGGACCTTGGTACGGTCCCGGACGCCATGTTCACGAGGGCCTCGGCTGGGGCGGTTGGCTGCTCTGGGTGTTGTTCATGGTCGCGCTCTGGGCGTTGGTCATCACCGCGGTCGTGTGGTTGGTGCGCAGCTTCACGCACCGCGCTCCGGTGACGGCACAGCGCGCGACGCAGGTGCACGGCGGCCCACCGCCGTGGCGCTCGGGCGGGGCGGGGACGGTCCCGGCCGAGCAGATCCTGGCCGAACGCTTCGCCCACGGGCAGATCGACGAGAACGAGTACCGGGCCCGCCTCGGCGTGTTGCGCGGAGAGCAGGCGCAGGAGCAGGCGCAGACGATGGCGGCGCAAGCCAGTCCACCGCCCCCGCCACAACCTCCCACGC
>NZ_JAAFYZ010000213.1 GCF_018274385.1 Catenulispora pinistramenti
ACCCCGGCCCCGTCGCCGTCGCCGTCCTTCAGCACGCCGGTGATCAGCGGCCCATTGTCCGTCATGCTGACGCCGTCCACGGAGTTGTACGCGGCCATCACCGACCACACACCGGCCCGCACCGCGGCCTCGAACGGCGGCAGGTACACCTCGCGCAACGTCGCTTCATCGATCACCGCGTCGTAGGTCATCCGCTCGGTCTCGGACTCGTTGCCGACGAAGTGCTTGACGGTCGAGGCGACGCCCGTGCTCTGAACGCCCTCAACGAAAGCCGCCGCGGTCTTGGCGGTCAGCACCGGGTCCTCGGAATAGCACTCGAAATGCCGGCCGCCCAACGGGCTCCGGTGCAGATTGACGTTCGGTGCCAGATGCCAGGCGACGCCCTTGTCGCGCGCCTGCGCTCCCATCAGCGCCCCGGCACGCCGCACCTGCCCCGGGTCCCACAAGGCCGCGAGCGCAGTCGGGTTCGGGAACAACAACGACGGGTCGCGCTCGTCCCACGTGGTCCCGCGCACCCCGGCCGGACCGTCCGACACCAGCAGCTTGCGCAGGCCGATCTCCGGAACCGCGCGCAGCGACCAGAAGTCCTCCCCGGTCAGCAGCGCGACCTTCTGTTCCAGCGTCAGGCGTCCGACTAGCTCGACCAGCGCCTTGGTGTCCATGACCCGGTTCCCTTCGAACATTTCAGCGACACCAGGGGCACCCCGGACCGGCCGGGCACACCACGGGCATCACCGCTGATCATCCGGCGCAGGCGTGCGAACGCAACCCTTACCCGCCTCACCCGCGCATCCGGGTGGTTGAGCCGCCGTTCTAGAACTGCCCGAAGATTTTTCGCCAAACCCGCGTAATGAAATCTCCCGAACCCCGTCTCTAATGCGAGGGGTCTTAGCACTGGGGCCCCGCGCGAGGGAGGCGACGATGGTGACCGAGAACGGCCGGGCTGAGTTGCGGGGTCTGTACACCGACCCCGCCCAACCGCTGACGATCGCGGTGGGACAGGCCTTCGACCTGGTAAGCATGCCGGCGGCCGTCGGCCATGCGGCGCTGTCGGCGCTGCGGGCCAGGAGAGTGCGGCTCGGTCCCGTCGTCGCCGACTCGCGCAAATCCGTGATGCGGGTGGGATTCCTGCTGGAACCGGCCCACGGCCCGGACCTGGCGGCCGGGCCGCGGGCCGCCCGGATGGGACCGGCAACCGAGGTCGGCTTACGGGCCGCCGCACTCCACGACCAGGACCGGACCCGGGAGGCCGCCGAGGCCGGCCACGCCGAGACCGCCGCCCTGCGCGACTGGGCCGGCCGATTAGGCGGGGCCCTCGGCGTGCGCGTCGGGGGCCCCGGCTCGACAGCCACCCTGCCACCGCTGTTGCCCTGGCGCGGGTGGCTGCACTGGCTTGTGCCGCCGGGCGCCAGCGCCGCGTTCTGGACGCCGGCCGGGGCGCTGCTGTCGGTGCTGTCGGAACGGTCTGGGGCTCGCGCGCTCTGAGCGCCGCAGCGCGGACGCTGAGAACGATGAATCACGAACCACGAACCACGAACCACAAAACGCTGAGAACCGCGAACGCTAGTGCCTCGGGCTCGGCGATGCGCGGTGCGCGGTGCGGCAAGTCTTGCAACTGGGGTGGTTCGGGGATCGGATCTTCTTGCTGGAGCTAGGGTTTGCGAGCCGGGTTGCGGTTGGGTTGTGGTTATAAAGCTCTTTACGGCCTTCGGTCATAGTTGTGCCGGTTCGGGGTTCGTGGTGGTGGGTGTGTTTGTCGGCTGCC
Source organism: Catenulispora pinistramenti (assembly GCF_018274385.1). Taxonomy (GTDB): domain Bacteria; phylum Actinomycetota; class Actinomycetes; order Streptomycetales; family Catenulisporaceae; genus Catenulispora; species Catenulispora pinistramenti. Next base: position 1,766 of record NZ_JAAFYZ010000213.1, read on the forward strand.
GGTTTTCGCGTTCACAACCCCGCCGCACCTCAGGCCTCTTCAACTCCAGCAAGTGAGGGCAAGGACAAAGGCAAGATCAACGGCACAGGCCAGATCAACAGCAAGATCAAAAGCTGTGATGAAGGGCCGGGCCTCCGGCGGGCCTCGGCAACCTCAGGGAAACTAGCGCGGTTCCCTCGGGTGGCCGGGTGAGTCTCAGCGGCGGCGGTTCCTGAGGTGGTGCGGTCCGTTCCCCTCGGTCGCGTCGTCAGCCCGGGGGGTACAGCACCGGTGTCCGGGGGTAAAGTCCGCGCGCGGCGGTCGAGCATTTGACCTGCGGTTTTTGATAGCGCGAACTTGACCCCCGGCCACCGGCACTGTAGGCGAAGCCCTGCCGACGCGACCGAGGGGAACGAACCGAAAACCAGCCGGAAGAATGGCAAAGCCCAGTGGTTCGGTACCGGCGGCCAGGCGAGTTCGGCCGCCGGTCAAGGTGCTGGCCAACGCGCCAGTGCCGGTGTGCGCATCCCTGGTTGGCGGGCGCCGGATCGGCCCGACTATCAAGATGAACACCGGCGGATAGCGGGTAGCGGATTGACCTGGCCGCCAACGCCGATGCTGCGGGCAGCAAGGCTTGCCGGGATATCAGCAACTGGCGATTGGTTGTTGTGGGCGCAGTGTCCCGCACCGCACCCGGGCATGCTCTCGACCATCTGACCACCGGCCCGCCGCCGCACCCTCACCGGCAGCCGCATCGCCGACCCGCGTTGTCGGTCCCTTCGATTGCCATTCTTCCGGTCGGTTTTCGGTTCGTTCCCCTCGGTCGCGTCGGCAGGGCTTCGCCTACAGTGCCGGTGGCCGGGGGTCAAGTTCGCGCCGTACGAAACCGCCGCCCACCTGCATGTCCGCCGCGCGCGGACTTTACCCCCGGACACCGGTGCTGTACCCCCCGGGCTGACGACGCGACCGAGGGGAACGGACCGCACCACCTCACAAACCGCCGCCGCTGAGACTGACCCGGCCACCCGATGGACTGGCGCTAGTTTCCCTGAGGTTGTCGAGGCCCGCCGGAGGCCCGGCCCTTCATCACAGCTCTTGACTTTGATCTTGCTGTTGATCTTGCCTGTGCCGTTGATCTTGCTCTTGATCTGGCCTGTGCCCCGTGCTCTGACTTGCTGGTGTTGAAGAGGCCTGAGGTGGGGCGGGGTTGTGAACGCGGGAACCGGCAGCCGACAAACACACCCGCCGCTCCGAACCCCGAACCGGCACAACTATGACCGAAGGCGTAAAAAGCTTTGAAACCCACACCTCAACCGCAACTCGGCCAGCAAACTGCAACCCCCCAAAGAAGACCCGAACCCGAACACCCCAAACCGACCCTCTACCGCACTACCTCATCCCGCCAGCAATCCAGTGAAACCGCCACGCCGACAACAACCTCCGCCCAGGCCAAGTCATCACCAGGGCAAACGTTGCCTGATACCGCACTAACCGCCGCTCGGCCGCGCGCCGATCCCTCCGGCCCGCGCCACGTCCGCGCGCGCGCTCGCGCCACCCCGGCCGCGCGCTCGCGCCCCAGCTCACCGCCACTGTGGCGAAGCTCACCCAGCCCTCGGCCACCCACTGTACGAAACAGTTTCGTTTCGCCGCCGCACCGTGCTACTGTACGAAACAGTTTCGTACACTTCGCAGTCTCCACGCTTCGCGGAAAGGAGCGGCCATGGAAGCCGGGCCCAAGCTCGACCCCGAGCGGGAGCAGGCCATCCTCGGCGCGACGTTGGACCTGCTGGCCGAGACCGGCTACGAGGCGCTGCGGCTGGATGCCGTCGCGTCCCGGGCCAAGGCCAGCAAGGCGACCCTCTACCGGCACTGGCCCGGCAAAGCCGAGCTGGTGGTGGATGCCATCCAGTGCTACGAGCAGGCCGATCTGGCCAAGAACACCGACACCGGATCCCTGCGCGGCGACCTGCTCGCCACGCTGTCCGGGATCCGCGACCTGCTGACCGGGGACCTCGGCCAGCTCATGGCCGGGCTGTTGGCCGCGCTGCAGAAGGACGCGGACCTGGCCGCCGCTGTGCGGTCCTCGATGGTCGAGGACAAGCAGCAGATCAACCGGCAGATGCTGGACCGGGCGATCGCCCGGGGCGAACTGCCGGCCGACACCGACCCGAACGTCGTCCCCGAAGTCGCTCCGGCGGTCCTGTTCATGAGGATCTTCGTCAACGGCGAGTCCGTCGACGACGACTTCCTGGCACATCTGACCGACGACATCCTCATTCCTCTGATGGTCCGCAGCCGTTAGGCACGCCGGACCAGCCACGGGCGGACTCCGGGCTTCACCGACGAAGCCCGGACCGTCCTCGAAGAAACGTCATAGCAACCCTTAGCAACCTTTAGCGACCCATAGCAACACAGGCTCGCGCGACTCGAGGGGGCCGCGCGTCGATCGAGTGCTGCCGGAAACGGCTGCCCGTCGAAAGCGAGAAGAAGCGCATGTCAATCACCACAGAAAGCTTGTCGCCGGCCGGTGCCGGTGCGGGCGCCGACGTAGAAGGCTCGGCGCTCAACCCGCGCCGCTGGTGGGCCCTGGTCGTGATCGCCGTGGCCCAGCTGATGATCGTGCTGGACGGCACCATCGTGAACATCGCGCTGCCGACCATGCAGCGCGCCCTGCACATCTCCGACGTGAACAAGCAGTGGGTGATCACCGCCTACGCCCTGGCCTTCGGCTCCATGCTGCTGCTCGGCGGCCGGGTCGCCGACTACACCGGCCGCAAGCGGGCCTTCATCATCGGCCTGATCGGCTTCGCCGCCGCCTCCGCACTCGGCGGCGCCGCGACCACCCAGGCCATGCTCTACGGCGCCCGCGCCCTGCAAGGCGCGTTCGGCGCGCTGATGGCCCCGGCGGCCCTGTCGCTGCTGACCGTCACCTTCACCGAGGAGAAGGAACGCGCCCGGGCGTTCGGCGTCTACGGCGCCATCGCCGGCGGCGGCACCGCGATCGGCCTGATCATGGGCGGGGTGCTCACCGAGTACGCCTCGTGGCGCTGGACGCTGCTGGTGAACGTGCCGATCGCGGCGATCGCCGCGTTCTTCGCCACCCGGGAGCTGACCGAGAGCAAGGCCGAGGGCAACACCAAGTACGACATCCCCGGCGCGCTGACCTCCATGGCCGGCCTGGCCGCGCTGGTCTACGGCTTCAACAAGGCCAACACCGACGGCTGGAGCTCCTCCACCACCCTGAGCCTGCTCGCCGCCGGCGTCCTGCTGCTGATCGCGTTCCTGGTCATCGAGGTGCGCACCACGCACCCGCTGCTGCCGATGCGCGTCATCCTGGACCGCAACCGCGGCGGCTCGTTCCTCAGCTCGCTGCTGATGGGCGTGGGCATGTTCGGCGTCTTCATCTTCCTGACCTACTACATGCAGCAGATCATGGGGTACTCGGCGCTGAAGTCCGGCTTCGCGTTCCTGCCCTTCACCTTCGGCGTGATCGCCGGCGCGGGCGTCGCGACCCGGTTCCTGCCCCGCATCGGCCCGCGGATGCTGATGGTCGTCGGGTTCGGGCTGGCCACCGTCGGCATGATCCTGTTCACCCAGATCGGCGTCGGCACCTCCTACACCACCCACGTGGTGCCGCCGGAACTGGTGATGGCCTTCGGCATCGGGCTGTTCTTCGTGCCGCTGTCCTCCACCTCGCTGATCGGCGTCGCCGACCACGACGCGGGCGTCGCCTCGGCGCTGGTGAACACCACGCAGCAGATCGGCGGCGCGCTGGGCACGGCGATGCTGGTGACCTTCGCGACCACCGCGACGACGAACTACTTCACCTCGCACGCCGCGCACGCCACGAACCAGGCGGCGCTCACGGCGCACGCCGCGGTGCACGGCTACGTGACGGCGTTCATCTGGAGCGCGGTCATCCTCGGGGCGGCCACGCTGGTGGTCGCGGTGCTGGTCAAGGCGCGTAAGGACGACTTGCCGGCCGGCGGCGCGGTCCACATGGGCTGAGCTGGCTGTGAGCTGGTCTCCTGAGCCGGCTGTGAGCTGGTCGGTCTCCTGAGCCGGCTGTGAGCTGGTCGGTCTCCTGAGCTGGCTGTGAGCTGGTCTCCTGAGCCGGTCCTGGACTGGTTCTGGGCTGGTTCTCGGCCGACCGTGAGCTCGCCGAGCTTGGGCGGAGCGGGTTTGGGCTCGGGCTCGGGCTGCTGAGTCCGAGTCCGAGCCCGAGTCGTGCCCGGCCCGAGCTCGAACCGGGCCCGCCGAGCCCGGCTGAGCCTTTCGGTCGGCCGACGGCCCGGGTCCGAGCGGGAAATCCCGCTCGGACCCGGGCCGTTGTGCTGCGTCTCGGCCTTGCGTCTCGGTCTCGCGTCTCGCTATTCCGGCGGCGGGTCCTCTTCCTCCATCCGCACGAACTCGAAGACCGCGGCCTGCCCGGTGCCGATCGTCATGTGCTCGTCGGCGTAGCGCCACAGCCCCACCCCGCCCTCGCACGGCACCCTCATCTCCGGCACCGCCTCGGTCGTGGTCACGACGCGGTTGTCCGTGCGCACCCCGCGTGGCTCGGGGCCGCCCTGCAAGTAGACGACGTACACCATCGCGATCACCGCCTCGTCTCCAGCACACCACGCCCGGCCGCACTGTGCACCCCGGTCCGCGCGCTGTTCCCCGAGCGGCCATCTGGCGGTACGCGTCCGCCGGCCCACGGCTGAGCCACCCCGGCCCGCGTCCGAGCCACGGCCGCGCCACCACCGCGGCCTCACCCGATTTCCCGGGGTCCGAACCATAGACTTGATATCAGAACTCTCATTCAGTGGTTCGTCATACCGGTCGGGCCCGGGTCCCGGAGAAGAGCAGGTGGAACTTGCGCGTTTCCCGAATGTGCGGTGGCCTGGCGGCGCTGCTCGGTCTCAGCCTCAGCCTCGGCCTTGGCCTGGTCCTGACCTCGGGCGGCCCGGCCCAGGCCGTCGCGCGCCTCGCCGACGGCGGCGCGCACCGGTCGCCGCACACCCTCGGCCTGTCCCGCGCCACGGTGCCGGCCTCGACGCTCCTGTGCGCCAAGGTCGCGGCCAAGGCCGGCTTCTCCTTCAACCAGACGGTCGGCACCTCGCTGGGCCAGGAGCCGCTGATCATCGTCGCGATCTCGGTCGCCATGGCGGAGTCCAGCTGTGACCCGGGCGCGACGAACCACAACTCGGGCGGCTCGCAGGATCGCGGACTGTGGCAGATGAACAGCGTCTACCACTCGGAGGTCTCCAACGCCTGCGCCTTCCAGATCCAGTGCAACGCCGACGCCGCGTGGAACGTCTCCGACCACGGCACCGACTGGTCGCCCTGGAGCACCTTCACCAACGGCGCGTGGAAGAAGTACGTCAGCGACGCCCGGGCCGCGATCTCCGGCGGCTTCAGCTTCCAGCTGGGCAGCTCCGCGGGCGGCACCTGCTTGGCCGCCGACCGCGCCGACCACGCCGACGGCGCGCCGGTCTGGCAGTGGGCGTGCGACAGCGGCGACCACTACCAGCAGTGGACGGTCGTCTCCGACGTCGGAGCGCTGCCGATCCTGCGCAACGTCGGTACGGGCACGTGCCTGGACTGGGGCGAGACCAAGGCCGGCACCGCGCAGCCGGTCGTCCAGTGGACCTGCGAGGCCTCCGACGGCAGCCAGCAGTTCTGGTTCCTCGGCAGCGGCCGGATGAACACCGACGGCCAGGCCCAGGCGCTGGTGCGGAACAACCACGCGGGGACGTGTCTGGACGCCGACGGGACGAATCACGCCAACGGTGCGCCGATTCGGCAGTGGACGTGCAACGTGAGCGACGGGTTCCAGATGTGGAACTGAGGTGAGTGGCCGGAGCGGAGCCTTGCGGCCGGAGCCGAGCTGAGCCGAGCTGAGCTGAGCTGAGCGGCGGATGCTACTTGCGGCGCCGAGGCTTAGGGGTTTGGCGGCGGCCGGAGGCAGCTTTGCCGGTGCCGCCGGACCGCGCCTTCGCGCCGCTGCTGCCGCTCCCGCTCTTGCTTCCGCCCCCACTCTTGTTCTTGCTGCTCGCGCCTCCGGCTTTGCCCGCCTCAGCAGTGCGTTTCGGCTTCGCCTCACCACCCGCCGCCTGCGCCGCACGCCCCCGCGAGCTGTTCACCGTCCGCCCCCGCACGATCCCGATGAACTCCTCCACCAGATCGCTGGTCTCACCCGCCCACGACAGCGCGATCTGCGACTGCGGCGCGTCCGTCACCGTCCGGTACGTAAGATCCTTGCGATGGTGCAGCCGCGCCAGCGACTGCGGCACCAGCAACACGCCGATCCCGGCGGCGACCAGCTCGATCGCGTCGGCCGTGGTCTCCGGGCGGGAGACGGCCGGCTGGCCGGGCAGGCTGTCCCACTCCAGACAGTCGTCCAGCGGGTGCAGCACGATGTACTCGCCGAGTTCCCCGACCGAGACCTCCTCGGCGGCCGTCACCTCGTGGTCCTTCGGCACCACGACCACCGTGGTCTCGGCGTAGAGCGGGATGGCGTTGAGCACATCTCGATCCACCGGCAGCCGGACCAGACCGGCGTCCGCCTCCCCGCCGGTCAGCGTCTCGTGCGCGGCCGCGACCGGCACCGCCACCAGCTCCAGCGGGACCTCGGGCAGCCGCTCGGCCCAGGTGCGCACCCACTTGGCGGGGGTCGCGCCGGGGACGTAGGCGAGGCGGAAGGTCGGGGCTGGGGACGATTGCGTGCCTGTCACCTGGTCAGGGTATCCGGCCCGAGCCGGTGCCCACGGGCCTCGGCGGCGGGGCGTACCCGCGCGGCTCGGTAGGGTTGGGCCCATGACGTCGCAGAAGTCCCCCCAGACGATGAAGCCCGCGACCGCGGCTAAGAAGCTGGGCGTATACCTCCAGGCCACCCCCGCCGAGTTCCAAGAGGGGGTCGTCTCCCGGGACGAGCTCGACGCGCTCCAGGCCGACCCGCCGCAGTGGCTGCGTGACCTGCGGCGGGACGGACCGCACCCCCGTCCGGTGGTCGCCACCAAGCTCGGCATCTCCATCTCCGGGCTGACGCGCGGCGGCGTCGAAGAGGCGCTGACCACGGCGCAGATCGAGGAGCTGAAGGCCGACCAGCCGGAGTGGCTGCGGACCGAGCGGGCCATCCAGGCCGAGGTGCGGCGCGAGGCGGTTCGGGTGAAGGACAAGCAGGCCAAGGACAAGAAGGCGGCCGAGGCGAAGGCCGCGGCGGCTGCGGCGCCTCAGCGGGCGAATGGCCGGCCCGCGAATGGCCGGCCCGCGAATGGCCGGCCGGCGAATGGCCGCGCCGCGAATGGCAAGGCCGGCGGGACGCGGCGGGGGCGCTGAGCCTCGCCCCCAGCCCTCTGATTCACCCACCAGGCCGCACGCGCTCCCGAAGGAGTGCGTGCGGCTTTCGCGTGCTCAGACCGCGCTGAGCCCGCACTGAGCCGGCGCTTAGTCCGCGCTCAGTCCGTGCTGTGTCAGTGAACTGTCGTACCGATCGCCGGGCTCCCCCTAGACAACAGGAACTGCCGAGAGTAGAAAACAATCCACATCTCTCCGCGAATCAGCGCTAGGGATCATGTGGTTTCAGCGCCATCCGCTCGCCGTTGCTCCCGTGCACCCCACACGCCCGAGAGGACTTCCATGCCGCATCTCGACCGCTCCGTCAGCCGCCGTACCGCCCTGCGCGCCGGCGTCGGCGCCACCGCCGCTGCCGGACTGGGGCTGCTGCCCCAGCTCGCCGCGCCCGCCTCCGCCTCTGCCAACGCCAACGCCTCTGCCAACGCCGGCGGCGCCGACCTGTCGTTCGTCATCGACTGCGCCGACTGGGGTGCCCGGCCGCCGTCGTCCCCGGTGCTGATGCAGGTCGGGACCACGCGCAAGATCATCGTGCACCACATGGAGTTCCCGAACGTCACGGACTACTCCCGGGCCCAGGCCATCCGGCTGGCGCAGCAGTGCCAGAACCTGCACATGGACCACAACGGCTGGATCGACACCGGTCAGCACTTCACAGTCAGTCGCGGCGGCTACGTCCTGGAAGGCCGGCACCGCAGCCTGGAGGCCCTGACCGCCGGCACGGAGCAGGTCCAGGGCGCGCACTGCATCGGCGAGAACTCGCAGGGCATCGGCATCGAGAACGAGGGCACCTACTTCACCGAGACCCCGCCCGAAGTCCAGTTCCAGTCCCTGACTCACCTGTGCATCGCCATCTGCCGGCAGTACGGCCTCACCGCGAACCACATCTTCGGGCACTGGGACTACAACGACACCGACTGCCCCGGCCGCGCCTTCTACCGCGAGTTCCCGACCCTGCGCCGCAATGTCGCGCAGTGCCTGGGCCAGACCGACTTCCCGGACCGCACCTGGCCCGACGTCTACGACGGCAACGCCGGCCCGGTGGTGCGCGTCGTGCAGTGGCTGCTGATGAACCAGGGCTACGCCGTGACCACCACGGACGGCTTCGACGCGGCCACCGTCGCGGCGATCCAGGACCTGCAGGGCAAGCTCGGCGTCATCGTGGCCTCCGACGGCACGGTCACCGACCCCACGTGGGAGGCGCTGGGCGTGCCGCTGCGGCAGGGAGACAGCGGGAACGCGGTCCAGGCGTTGCAGTCGATCCTGGTGAACAAGGGCTACACGCTCACCCAGAGCGGTGACTTCGACCACGACACGCACAAGGCGGTGCAGGACATGCAGCGTCTGCACTGGCTGGAGCCGACCGGCAAGGTCGACACCGACACGTGGTGCGCGACGGTCGGTGGGATCGTCGCGGACGAGTTCGCGTAGGCGCGACTGCTTCGCACAACGGTCGGGGGGCTGACGGCGGAGAGGTGTAGCCGGTGATCAGCTCGGATTGAGTTCTTCTTGTTTCGCCTGCTGTCTTGTTCCCTAGTTCTCGTTCTCATCTTCTTCCCACAGCGCGGGCTGGGTTTCCGCAGCCCGCGCTGTGGGGTTTCCGACCTTGCGGAAGTTGGGTTCTTCGATGGGGCCGACTCCGGAGCCGGTTCCGGTCCCGGCCGGTGCCTTGGGCCGCACCAGCCCATACGCCTTCGCGTATTCGCGTACTGCGGATGTGATCCGGTCCTGATACCACGACGGTGCGTAGGCGCCGTCCCGGTAGAGCGCGCGGTAGCGGGGGACTAGGCGCGGATACGTCGCCTGCAGCCACTCGTAATACCACTCCCGCGCGCCGGTGCGTAGGTGCAACACGATCGGTGTGACGGACCGTGCGCCGGCATCGGCGATCGCCGCGACCGTCGCCCGCAGCTGCTCGGGCGAGTCGGTCAGGAACGGCAGGATCGGCGCCATCAGCACCGAGCAGCCCAGCCCGGAGTCGGCGAGCGTGCGGACCGCGTCGAGACGGCGCGCGGGGCTCGGCGTCCCGGGCTCCACGGTCCGCCATACGCTCTCATCCAGGGACCCGATGGACATCGCCAACTGCACCGGCACATCCCGCGCGGCGGCCTCCAGCAACGGCAGGTCACGCAACATCAGCGTCCCCTTGGTCAGGATGGAGAAGGGCGTCCCTGACCCGGCCAGCGCCTCGATGATCCCCGGCATCAGCCGGTAGCGCCCCTCGGCCCGCTGATAGCAGTCGACATTCGTCCCCATCGCCACCGACTCCCGCCGCCACGACGGCCGCGCCAACTCCCGCCGCAGCACCTCGGACGCGTTCACCTTGACGACGATGCGCGTGTCGAAATCGAGCCCGGCGTCGAAGTCCAGGTACGTGTGCGTCTGCCGGGCGAAGCAGTAGACGCACCGGTGCCCGCACCCGCGATAGGGGTTGATGGTCCAGCCGAACATCGGCGAGGACCCCGGCACCTTGTTCAGTACCGACTTCGCGTGGACCTCGTAGAACGTGGCGCCCCGGAAGCCCGGCGTGTCGAAGGTCCGGACGACGGTCTCCGACGCCGCGAACAGCCCGGGTTGGGTGGGGTTCGAGGCGCTCGCCTCCGCCGCGTCGGTGTTTCCGCTGATCAGCTGGCCGGACCATCTCATGGCGATCACTATAGAACGGATGTTCGATTGTGACGAGAGGCGGGGTGCCAGCATGTTGGAACCGCTAGAACTACTAGAGGCGTATCGCAGTCCGGACAAGGTCGGCGACGGCCCTGGACCGGCTGTGCGCTGGCCAGGCGATCACGGTGGTGACTCTCGGCGCGTCCAGCACGGGCACGGCGGCCAGGTCATCGTGCAGTTGGGCTCGGCAGGACTCCGGTGAGACCGCGCAGGCACGGCCGAGCGCGACGAGCTGCAGCAACTGGGAGTGGTCGCGGACCTGTGGGCCGGGGCCGGGGCGGTAGGTGCCGTCGGGCTCGGGCCAGCGTGGCAGAGGCAGGCCTGGCAGGCAGGTGATGTCGGCCATGTGCACGTGGGCGCGGGCGGTGAGCGGATGCCCGGCCGGCAGGACCACGACCTGGCCTTCCGTGCTGAGCTCTTCGGTGTCGAACCCGGCCGTGGAGTCGAACGGCCGGTGCAGCAGTGCCACGTCGGCCCGGCCCTCGCGCAGCAGGGGGGCCTGTTCGGCCGGGCCGCACAGGATGACCTCGACGGGGACCGCGCCGGGTTCGGCGGCATACGCGTCGAGCAGCTTCGCCAGCAGTTCCCTGGACGTGCTGGCTTTCGTGGCCAGGACCAGACCGGGACGGCCGGTCGCGGAAAGGGCGGCGCGGCGGGTCCGATGCTCGGCGGCGTCGACCGCGTCCAGGGCCGCTCGGCCTTCGACCAGCAGCACCGAGCCGGCTTCTGTCAGTGTGACGGTGCGGCTGGTCCGATCCAGCAGCGCCGCCCCGAGCCGGCGTTCGAGCTGCTGGATCGCCCGCGACAGAGGCGGCTGCGCGATCCCGAGCCGCAGCGCGGCGCGCCCGAAGTGCAGCTCTTCAGCGACGGCGACGAAGTACCGCAGTTCCCGGGTCTCCATACCGCCACGGTATCCCGGATCAATACCTGGAAGGTATCGTTGACCACCCGATCGGTGTTGGACCCCGGTCGGGGCCCGAGAGCAGCATGGTTCCCATGAGTGAACGAACGATTGCGCTGGTCACCGGCGCCAACAAGGGAATCGGCTATGAGATCGCCGCGGGTCTCGGGGCACTCGGCTGGAGCATCGGCGTCGGCGCCCGGGACGAACAGCGCCGCAACGCCGCGGTGGAGAAACTGCGCGCGGCCGGCGTCCAGGCGTTCGGCGTACCGCTGGACGTGAGCGACGACGCGAGCGCGACCGCCGCCGCACAGCTGATCGAGGAACAGGCCGGACGTCTCGACGTGCTCGTCAACAACGCCGCCATCACCGGCGGCATGCCGCAGGAACCCACCGGCGTCGACCCGGCCACCATCCGGACGGTCGTGGAGACCAACGTGATCGGCGTCGTCCGCGTCACCAACGCGATGCTGCCGCTGCTGCGCCGCTCGGCAGCACCACGGATCGTGAACATGTCCAGCAGCGTCGGCTCCCTCACCCGGCAGTCAGGACCCGATGCCGAGCAGACGGCGGGTCCGGTGTCCGCGGCCTACGCGCCGTCGAAGACGTTCCTGAACGCCGTCACCCTCCAGTACGTCCGGGAGCTGAGCGGCACGAACATCCTGATCAACGTCGGCTGCCCCGGTTACGTCGCGACCGACCTGAACGGCTTCCGCGGCGTGCGCACCCCCGAGCAGGGCGCGGCGATCGCCATCAAGCTCGCGACCCTGCCCGACGACGGCCCGACCGGACAGTTCTTCGACGACGCCGGCGTAGTGCCCTGGTAATGCACGGCGCACTTGCGTCACCCTCGTGGTGCCGAACAGCGGTGTTCTCGCGTCAAAAGCGGTAGGAAAGAACACGTCCTGAGAACACGTTCCGAGAGCACCGCCCAGCCGAGGGACCCACGAGGTCATGGAACAGCCCCCGGACCACTCCGTGCACTGGCAGCCGGCCTTCCCCGTGGACGCCCGGCTCACCCTGGGCAGCCTGCGCCACGGGCAGCGCGACCCCACGCACCGGGTCGAGCCGGACGGGACCATCTGGCGCACCGCGCGCACCGCCACCGGCCTGGTCACCTACCGCATCCGCCAGCAGCGCCTGGACGATCTGCTCATCGACGCGTGGGGACCCGGCGCCGCCGAACTGGCCGACGGCGTCCGCGACGAACTCGGCGCCCGCGACCGTCCCGAGCAGTTCCATCCTGAGCAACCGCTGCTGCGCCGGGCCCAACGCCGCCTGGTCGGCCTGCGGGTCCCGGGCACCGGGCGGCTGTTCGAGGCGATCGTCCCGGCGATCATCGAGCAGCGCGTCGTGGGCGTGGACGCCTTCGCGGGCTGGACCCGCCTGGTGAAGTCGATCGGCGAGCCGGCGCCGGGGCCGACCCCGGCCGGGATGCGCGTGCCCCCGTCGCCGGAGGCGTGGGCTCAGGTTCCGAGCTGGGACTGGCGCCAAGCCGGCATCGACTTGCAGCGCTCACGCACCATCGTGCAGACCGCGCGCCACGCCGAGCGCCTGGACCAGACCGCCGGCGACCCGCACGCGGCCTACCGCCTCATGGCGGCCCTGCCCGGCATCGGCACCTGGACCGCCGCCCAAGTCGGCCACCGGGCCCTCGGCGACGCCGACGCGTTACCACTCGGGGACTACCACCTAGGCCGCACGACCGGCATCGCGCTGCTCGGCCGCCCGCTGGCCGACGACGAGGTCGAAGCTTTCTACGAGCAGTGGCGCCCGCATCGGTACCGCGTGATCAGGCTGCTGGAACTCACGCCCGGGGCGGCGCCGCGTCGGGCTCCTCGTGCGCCCAGGAATCGGCCGCTGCGGTGAGGGGACGCGGTGGGGGATATGTGGTGAGGGGATGCAGTGAGGGGAGGCGGTGAGGGTGCGCGGCTGTCTGGGGGCTGGTCATGGTGCTGAGAGCGCGGGCGGGCTACGAACCGGCGTGGAACCGGCCTCCCCGCTACCCTTGTCGACCATGCCCAGTCTCCTGATCGTCCTGCGCGGCCCTTCCGGATCCGGCAAGAGCCGCACTGCCACCGCGCTGCGCGAGCGCTATGGACGAGGACTGGCAATCGTCCGGCAGGACGTCGTGCGTCGCGAGATCCTCCGCGAGCGCGATCTGGCCGACGCGGTGAACATCGGGCTCATCGACTCCATGGCCCGGCACATCCTGGCGCGGGGCGTGCCATGCGTCGTGGAGGGCATCATGCACACCGAGCGGTACGGCGCCATGCTCGACGCGCTGCTCGCCGACCACGCCGGTGCCGCGTACTCGTACTACTTCGACATCCCCTTCGACGTGACCGTCGAGCGCCACTTCACCAAGCCGAACCACGGGGACTGGAGTGTCGAGGACATGCGCGGCTGGTATGCCGCGGGCGATGTGCTGGCCGGCGGGACCGATCGCGTCATCGGTCCGGAGAGCACGGAGCGGGACACCATCGAGCGCATCCTCGCCGAGACCGGACTGCTTGATGCCGCGCGCCCTTTGCAACCCAGCTTGAGCGACTAGCAAGGCCGGCCGCTCCCGCCTACTGCCCGGTCCCCTGCCCCCGCGCCGCCGTCAGATGCGCGAACACGACCACGTTCCCCATGTACTGATAGGTCCGCTTGTCGAACCCCGCGCCGCAGGTGATGACCCGCAGCTCGGCGCGCGCCGCGTCGTCGTAGACCTTGTCGCTCGGGAAGGCGCGGGCGTCGTATGCCTCGACCGCGTCGACCGTGAAGACCGCTGTCGTGCCGTCTGTGCGGTCGACGTCCACCTCCGCGCCCGGCTTCAGGGCGCCGAGGCTGTAGAAGACGGCGGGGCCCTGGTTGTTGTCGACGTGGCCGGCGATGACGGCGGTGCCGATCTCGCCGGGGGTCGCGCCGTTGCCGTACCAGCCCGCGAGGTTGCGGTTCTGCTCTGGTGGGGCGTTGAGCTGGCCTGAGGAGTTGAGGGAGAGGGAGGTCAGCGGGGCGTTGACGTTGATCGACGGGATGCGGACCCGGGTCGGGGTGGCGGGGCCGAGGATCGGGGGCAGGCTCAGCGATTGGAGCTTGCTGATGTCGAACGCCGGTGCGGCCGCTGCGGCCGGGGCTGGCGCTGGGGCTGCGGGCTTCTGGAAGCCTTGTGCGGCCGTTGGCTGGGGTGGCGGGGTGGGGGTGTGCAGGCCGTTGGCCACCATCACCAGTCCGACGCACAGTCCCAGCGAGATCGCTGAGGCTGTCAGGACGCCGCGCGCTGAGATCGCGCGCTGCGGCTTCTCGTTCCCGGCGCCGCTCTTCTTACCGCCAACCAAACGCTTCATGCCGTGTCTCTCGCAGAGGTCTTGGTCTTGGTCCCGTAGCTGGAGCAATCCCTGCTCATCGATCTCCGGGCACTGATCTCCGGGCACTGATCTCCGGAGACTGATTTCCCGGCCACTGCTCGCCGGTCTTAGCGCGCCCCGAAAAATCCCCGGGGCGCGCTCGACCTAGATGGTGCTGAAAGCTGAGGCTCAGCCTCAGCTCTCGCTGCCCGCGCGACGGCGGCGCAGCATCAGCGCGCCGGCGCCGACCGCGCCCAGGATGCCCACGCCGCCGGCGATCTCGGTGGTGTTGACGCCCTGGCTGGTGCTGCCCACGCCGGTGTGCACCACGCCGTGCGGGTTGCGGTGCGGGTTGCGCATGCCCTGGCACGCCCGGGCGGCGGCGGTGGCCGCGGTGTTGGCCTTGGCCTTGAGGTTCTCGGCGTTCTGCTCCTCGGCGATGCCGGGGTGGCCGCCCGCGGCCCACTGCTTCTTCAGGTCCGCGATGGCGGCGTTGAGGTCGTGCTCCGCCGAGACAGCGGCGGCCACCGCGGTCGCGCAGGCGCTGCGGTGCGGCGCGGCGGCGGCGTGGGCCGCCGGGGCGGTCATCACGAAGCCCGCGGTCAGCACGGCGGCGGCGGTCACGGTGGTCTTGATAGAGCGCATCTTGAAGCCCTTTCGTCCACGGTCCGCGGCACCTGGTGCGCCGCTGCTGGATCCCCGTGTCACGAAACAGGCAATAGCCGCTATCGGAACGAATGATGCGCGAAGTCTGATGATCGAACTCGTGGATGAGCGGATCCGGCCTCGGGAAACCCCAGGTCACACGGCCAGTTAAGGGGATCTTCAGGTTCTGCTATTCCGGCGCCCGAACGGGTGAGACTGACCTGAGAGGGACCTGACATTAGCCTGAGAAGCGACGCCCCCGGCCCCCATCAGAGCCCTGTCGGCACGGACCCCGCCTCACCCCTCCGCAGCTGCCGGAAGAAGCCCCGGATGTCCCCGACCAGCAGGTCAGGCACCTCCATCGCGGCGAAGTGCCCGCCCCGGTCGAACTCGGTCCACCGGACCAGGCGCTCACTGCGCTCGGCACGGTGTCGCAGAACGATGAAATTCTCCGCCGGGAAGCACGCCAGCCCGGTGGGCGTCCGTGACGGCTCCGGCGGCGAGCCCCAGTACGGCGCGTGAGCGCGTTCGTAGTAGATGCGGGCGGACGAGCCGGCGGTTCCGGTGAGCCAGTACAGCATCACGTTGGTCAGCAGGTGGTCGCGGTCGATGACGTCGCCGGCGGTGGCGCCGTGATCGACGACGTCGCCGGCGGTGCCGCGAACCGTGCCCTCGACCTCGTGCTCGACCTCGACCTCGTCCCCCGCACGACCGCGGGAATCGGTCCACTCCCTGAACTTCTCGGCGATCCACGCGAGCTGCCCGACCGGGGAATCGGTCAGCGCGTAGGACAGCGTCTGCGGGCGGGTGGACTGCAGGTCGGCGTAGCCCTGCTTCTCCCGCAGCCAGGCCTCGGTCCGCTCCCACGAGGCGATCGTCCGCGCCTGCTCCGCCGGACTCAACGCGGCCAGTTCCTCCGGCGTGGGCTCCGCCGAGGCCGCCGCACCCGGGATCAGGTTCAGATGCACCCCGAAAACCTGCTCCGGGAACAGGCGGCCCAACTCCCGCGAGATCGCCGAACCCCAGTCGCCGCCTTGCGCGCCGTAGCGCTCATAACCCAGGCGGCGCATCAGCTCCGCGAAGGCGCGCGCCACCCGCAGGTGGTCCCAGCCGGGATCGCGCGTCGGGCCGGAGAAGCCGAAGCCGGGGATGCTCGGCAGGACCAGGTGGAAGGCGTCAGCCGGGTCGGCGCCGTACGCGCGCGGGTCGGTCAGCGGGCCCGCGATGTGCTCGAACTCGGCGATCGAGCCGGGCCAGCCGTGGGTGATGATCAAAGGGGTGGCGTCCGGCTCGGGGGAGCGGAGGTGCGCGAAGTGGACCGTCGTGCCGTCGATCGTCGTGAGGTACTGCGGCCACCGGTTCAGGCGTGCCTCGGCCGCGCGCCAGTCGTATTCGTGGCGCCAATAGCGGGCCAGGTCCTGGAGGTAGTCGCGGGGGACGCCGTACGACCAGCCGACGCCCGGCAACTCGTCGGGCCAGCGGGTGCGATCCAGGCGGGAGCGGAGGTCATCGAGGTCTGATTCGGGGGTCTCGATACGGAAGGGACGCAGGGACTCGTCGGGCGTCGGCATGGAACGATAATCTCAAGCCCATGATCGATATGGCGAGGGTGTCGGCGGACACACCGGGGGCGGCGCGGCGGGTCTTCCTGAACAGCGCCGGGAGTTCGCTGCCGCCGACCCCGGTGCTCGAGACGGTGATCGCGCACCTGCGGCGCGAGGCCGAGATCGGCGGCTACGAGGCGCTGGACGAGCGGGCCGCCGACCTGGAGGCCGGTTACGGCGTCTTCGCCGAGCTGCTCGGGTGCCGGCCCGACCAGGTCGCGTTCACCGACAGCGCGACCCGCTCCTGGCTCGCCGCGTTCGAGGCCGTGCCCCTCACCGCCGGGGACCGCATCCTGGTCGGGGAGCTGGAGTACGGCGGCAACGCGATCCCGCTGCTGATGCGCGCCCGCGCGGTCGGCGCGTCGGTGGAGGTGGTGCCCAGCGACGGCGACGGCAGCTTCGCCCCCGACGCCCTGGCCGCGGTGCTCGACGAGCGGGTCAAGGCGGTGTCGGTGGTCCAGGTGCCCACCAACGGCGGCGTCGTCGCCGCCGACGTGCGGCGGATCAGCGACGCCGCACATTCGGTCGGGGCGCTGGTGCTACTCGACGCCTGCCAGGCCGTGGGGCAGCTGGCGGTGGACGCCGAGGCACTGGACGTCGACGTGCTGACCGGGACCGGGCGCAAGTGGCTGCGCGGGCCGCGCGGCACCGGGTTCCTCGTCGTGCGGGACCGGGCCAAGGCCGTGCTGCGACCGAAACTCGCCGACCTGCAGGGCGGCACCTGGACCGGCGCCGACAGCTACGCGCTGCGCGACGACGCGCGGGTGTATGAGCTCTGGGAGAACGACACGGCCACCCGGCTCGGGCTCATCGCCGCGGCGCGGTACTTGCTGGACCTGGGAGTCGACGCGGTCGAGGAGGCGGTGACGCGGCGCGGCGCGTACTTGCGGGCGGCGCTGGGCGAGGTCGACGGGGTGACGGTCCACGATCTCGGCACGCGCAAATGCGGGCTGGTCACGTTCAGCGTCGAGGGGGCCGAGGCCGGCGAGGTGCAGGCGGCGCTCGCCGCCCAAGACATCGCGGTGAGCATCACGCGGCGCTCCTCGACGTTCTACGACATGGATCGGCGGGGGCTCACGGAGCTGGTGCGGGCTTCGCCGCACTACTTTGTGGGGGAGGCGCAGATGGATGCGGCGGTCGGGGTGGTTGCCGAGGTGGCGGCGGGGGCGCGGCCGGCGCGGGGG
>NZ_JAAFYZ010000214.1 GCF_018274385.1 Catenulispora pinistramenti
TTGAAGCCATCCCGGCGAGGACGGCTCCGAAGGGCCACAAAACCTTCATCTCCCGTGGAACACCACATCACGAAGCAACTACCTACACATCAGCTCCGATCCATGTTCGTGACACACTTGACCTTGATCTTGCTCTTGATCTGGCCCTTTGCCCTTGCTCTGACTTGCCGGAGTTGAAGAGGCCTGAGGTGGGGCGGGGTTGTGAACGCGCGAACCGGCAGCCGACAATCAAACCCACCGCCCCGAACCCCGAACCGGCACAACTATGACCGAAGGCCGTAAAAATCGCCTTTCAACCCACACCCCAACCGCAACCCGGCCCGCAAACCCCAGCTCCGCCAAAAACCCCGAACCAAACCCGAAACCACCCCTAGTCGTCCCGCTCCGTCAAAGTGTGCGCCTCGACCAGAGCCTGCAACTCCCCCGCCGCATTGCGCGAAGTCTGCCCGCCGGAAGCCTGGATCCCCATCGCCGGCAGCACCTCGCCGCTGTCCAGGTCCAGCAGCACCCACGGGTCCCCGGGGCGCAGGTTCACCCGGACGATCTCGGCCCACTCCAGTCGCTGGGTGCGTACCGTGTTCACCACCGTCAGGCCGCGTTCGTCGGCGATGATGCGGGGGCGGGCCAGCAGGTACAGGCCGGCGGCGATGATCGGGCCGATGGCGGCGAAGCCGACGCGCTCGGGGGTGGACCAGGCGGTGGGGCCGGTGTTCGGCAGTATCGTCGCCACCACGATGAAGGTCACGACCAGGGCGGTGCCGACTGCCAGGACCGCGACGCGGGTGCGGCGGGGGCGGAAGGTCACCGGGAGTTGCGGGACGCGATCGGGTACCGGGAGGCCGGAGGGGCCCCGTGGGCCGGGGGCCGGGCGGTCATGATCGTGGTTTTCCGTCACCTGCACGCTGGTCCGTTTCATTCCGGGCTCGCCGATTCATGCCGGGCTCGTCGGGCCCGGCGGCAACTAAAGCCGACACGCGAGGATATCCGTGACGAGGATTCCCCTCGCACCCAGATCCCACAAGTCGTCCATCATGCGCTGGGCCTCGGCGCGGCGGACCATCGAGCGGACCGCGACCCAGCCCTTGTCGTGCAGCGGCGACACGGTCGGCGACTCGATGCCCGGGGTGACCTGGACCGCGCGGTCGACGTTCTCGGCGCGGATGTCGTAGTCCATCAGCACGTACTCCCGCGCCGTGATCACACCCTTCAGGCGGCGCAGGAACTGGTCCACCGCCGGGCTGTCCTCGGCGCCGACCCGACGGATCAGCTGCGCCTCGGAGGTCAGGATCGGGTCGCCGAAGACCTCCAGGCCGGCGTGCCGGAGCGTGGTGCCGGTCTCCACGACGTCGGCGACCACGTCGGCCACGCCCAGCGCGATGGACACCTCGACCGCGCCGTCGAGTTTCACCACTTCGGCGGACACTCCGGCGGTGCCCAGGTATTCGCGCACCACCCCCGGGTAGGCCGAGGCGATCCGCAGCCCGGCCAGGCCGCTCACCCCCGACTCCTTCGTCACCTGCTCGACGGTGGCCGGCGGGGCCGCGAAGCGGAAGGTGGAGCGGGCGAAGCCCAGGTCCATGATCGACTCGGCTCCGGCGCCGGAGTCCAGCAGCAGGTCGTGGCCGGTGATCCCGACGTCCAGCCGCCCGGCCCCGACGTAGGTGGCGATGTCCCGCGGGCGCAGGAAGAACAGCTCGGCGTTGTTGGCCGGGTCGACGACCATGAGCTCCTTGCCGTCCTTACGCTGCCGGTAGCCCGCCTCATGCAGCATCGCCGTGGCCGCCTCCGAGAGCGATCCCTTGTTCGGCAGGGCGATGCGCAGCATGGCGTGTGACCTTTCGGTGACCGGCAGTGGACGGTGCTTGCCTGGCCAGTATCGACCAAGGTCCGCCGGGCGCGCCTGGGCGTTCACTCGGTGGGATGAAACCGGGCGGCGGCCGGGCGGCGGACGAGAAAAGGGCCCGGCGGCGTCGCCGGGCCCTTCGAAACCACCTCACAGATGCTTGTAAACATCCTCCAACGCCAGCCCGCGGGCCAGCATCAGCACCTGCACGTGGTAAAGCAGCTGGGAGATCTCCTCGGCCGTCCGGTCGCCGTCCTCGTACTCGGCCGCCATCCACACCTCGGCGGCCTCCTCGACGATCTTCTTGCCGATCGCGTGCACGCCGAGCCCCAGCAGCTCGACCGTGCGCGAGCCCTCCTCGCCGCGCTCGGCCTTGGCCGTCAGCTCGCCGAACAGGGTCTCGAAGCTCTTGGACGTGATCGGAACCGCGGTTCCCACGCGCACCTCCACGGGTTCGTCGGCGGTGGGCGAGGCGTTCACCGCTTCGCCTCGATGTTCTTCAGCACCAGCGCGGTCGCGACCGCGGCCTCGACCGCCTCGCGGCCCTTGTCCTCCCGCGAGCCGGCCAGGCCCGCGCGCTCCAGCGCCTGCTCCTCGGTGTCGCAGGTGAGCAGGCCGAAGCCGATCGGCGTCCCGGTGTCCAGGGCCACCCGGTTCAGGCCGTCGGTGGCGGCGGCGCACACGTACTCGAAGTGCGGGGTGCCGCCGCGGATCACCACGCCGAGGGCCACCACGGCGTCGTACCCGGCGCCGGCCAGCGCCCGGGCCACCACCGGCAGCTCGAACGAGCCCGGCACGCGGATCAGGTCGTGCGCCGCGCCGATCTCGGCCAGCGCCTTCTCGGCCCCGGCGACCAGGCCGTCCATGACCTGGGTGTGCCACTGCGCGGCCACCACAGCGACCTTCAGGTCCGCGCCGCCCTCGACGGCGATGGCCGGGGCTCCCGCTCCGCTCACGTTCTGTTCACTCCTTGTGCGTTCGTGGACGCTCCGCGCACCCGCACGGCGCGCGAGGCAAGTCTTCCAGACCGGGGACGCCGGTCGCGTCCCGATCTTGCGTGCTGGTCGGTTCAGCCGGGCCCGGTCCAGAGCTCAGTGCGCGCTGGCGGCGGCCAGCTCGTCGGCCTCCGCCTCGCCGAGGTGGTCCAAACCCTCCAGATCCGGCAGGTCGTGCCCCATCCGGTCGCGCTTGGTCCGCAGGTAGCGGATGTTGTCCGGGGTCACGTTCCCGGGCAGCGGCACCCGGCCGCTCACCCGCAGCCCGAAGCCCTCCAGCGCGGAGCGCTTGGCCGGGTTGTTGGTCAGCAGCCGCATGGAGCGCACGCCGAGGTCGGTCAGGATCTGCGCGCCGGTGCCGTAGTCGCGGGCGTCGGCCGGCAGGCCCAGCTCCAGGTTCGCGTCCACGGTGTCGTGGCCGCGTTCCTGCAGTTCGTAGGCCCGCAGCTTGTGCATCAGGCCGATGCCGCGGCCCTCGTGGCCGCGCATGTAGAGCACTATCCCGCGGCCCTCGACGTCCACGGCGCGCAGTGCGGCGTGCAGTTGCGGACCGCAGTCGCAGCGCAGCGAGCCGAAGATGTCGCCGGTCAGGCACTCGGAGTGGACCCGCACCAGGACGTCCTCGCCGTCCCCGATGTCCCCCTTGACCAGCGCGACGTGCTCGATGCCGTCCACGTCCGAGCGGTAGCCGACGGCCCGGAACTCGCCGAACGTGGTGGGCAGCCGGGTCTCGGCGGCCTTGGTCACCGACTTCTCGGTGCGGCGCCGGTAGGCGATCAGGTCGGCGATCGAGATCAGCGCCAGGCCGTGGTCCTTGGAGAACCGGGCCAGCTGCGGCAGCCGGGACATCGAACCGTCGTCCTCGACCACCTCGCAGATGCCCGCGGCCAGCGGCAGCCCGGCCAGCCGGCACAGGTCGACGGCGGCCTCGGTGTGGCCGGGCCGGACCAGCACCCCGCCGTCCTTGGCCCGCAGCGGGAAGACGTGGCCGGGCCGGGTCAGGTCGTCGGCGCCGGTTTCCGGGTCGGCCAGCAGCCGGATGGTGCGGGCCCGGTCGGCCGCCGAGATGCCGGTGCTGACCCCGTCGCGGGCGTCCACCGACACCGTGTAGGCGGTGCCCTTGCGGTCCTGGTTGATCGCGGTCATCGGGGGCAGGTTCAGCCGGTCGGCCTCGGCGGCCGGCAGCGGCACGCAGATCACGCCGGAGGAGTAGCGGATGGTGAACCCGACGACCTCGGGCGTGGCCAGCGAGGCGGCGAAGATCAGGTCGCCCTCGTTCTCCCGGTCCTCGTCGTCGACCACGACGATCGGCCGGCCGGCGGCCAGTTCGCGCAGCGCGTGCTCGATGGTGTCCAGGACGATGGGCTCGCTGTGCTCGGTGCCATGCGCGGTACCCGCTTCCACGGCGCTCATGCCGCGACCTCCTTCGTAGTGGTGTCGGCAGCGGTGTCGGCACTGGTGTCAGCAGTGGCGCCGTCCAGGCCCAGCAGCCGCTCGGTGTACTTGGCGATGACGTCGATCTCCAGGTTCACCGGCGCGCCCGGGCCCTTGCTGCCCAGCGTGGTGAGCTCCAGCGTGGTCGGGATCAGGCTCACGGTGAAGGCGTCGCGGTCAGCCTCGACCACGGTCAGCGAGATGCCGTCCACGGTGATCGAGCCCTTGTCCACGACGTAGCGGGACAGCGCGGCCGGCAGCGAGACCCGCACGACCTCCCAGTGCTCGCCGGGGGTGCGCTCCAGCACGGTGCCGACGCCGTCCACATGTCCCTGCACCAGGTGCCCGCCCAGGCGCGCGCCGAGCTTCATCGGCCGCTCCAGGTTGACCGGGTCACCGGGTTTGAGGTCGCCCAGGTTGGACTTGTCCAGGGTCTCGGCCATCACATCGGCGGTGAACTCCCCGGCCGCGGCGGCCTCGGTCCCGGACTCGATGACGGTCAGGCAGACGCCGTTGACGGCGATGGAGGAGCCGTGTTCGGCGTCCGAGGTGACCAGCGCTCCGGCCACGCGCAAACGTGCGGAGTCGCCTTCCACTTCCAGCGCGACGACCCGGCCGAGCTCTTCGACGATGCCTGTGAACACGGTGTGCTCCCCAATCCGCCTCATCCGCGGGCCGGTCGGCACGCGGTGCGAACCCGGACTCCGGGAAGAGGGGTGCGTGAGGGGAGGCGGCGGGCCACGGCACGCTGCGCCCAGGTCGGCGGCGGCCGTCGCGAACGCCACGACGGGACGAGTGCCGTACCCGGGAGCCGTGAAGGCACGGCGGGGCGGCACGCCCGTCGCGTGCAGCCTCCCATCCGGACTTTAACCGTCGGTCCCGGAATTCCACCGGATCGGCCACCCGTTCGCCGAGGCGAACGAGCGGTTCGCGGACTGTCACCGCCGGTTCGGAATTTCACCGACCCCGGAGCACGCGTTCGTCGTTACGGAACCAGTGTGCCACGCGATTCATTCCCGGGGATCCGAGCGTGGTGCGCGTCACCCCTGGCTCCGCCCCGAACTGTAACACGTTCTACTTTTGCCGGGAACCCCGGGGACCCGGTCTGACGTCGCCGATCTCAGGGTTCGAGATCCGTTCGCCGGAGCGAACATCGGCGATTCCGGGGCGAACGCGGCTTTGACTTCGCGGACAGTAGGCTGCCCGCGAAGATATGCACGTAGCCTGAGCTCGGGCACAAACCATTGATGCGGGGTGGGACGCGGATGGCGGGACTGGCAGAGCCCGGTCGGCTGATCGGCGGCCGGTACCGGCTGCGCGCGCGGCTCGGTTCCGGCGGTATGGGCCGGGTCTGGCTGGCGTCCGACGAATCGCTGCGCATCGACGTGGCGGTCAAGGAGGTCTGGCTGCCGGCCACCCCCGGCCCCGACTCCGAGGAGCGGCTGCGCCGCGCCGAGCGCGAGGCCCGCAACGCCGCCCGGCTGCGCGACCACCCGAACGTGGTGGCCGTGCACGACGTCGTGGTCGACGACGGCGTGCCGTGGACGGTGATGCAGTTGGTCGCCGGGCACACGTTGGAAGAGCACGTCGAGGAGTACGGCCCGCTGTCCGTGGCGCACGCCGCCATAGTCGCCGCCGCCTTGCTGGACGCGCTGGAGGCCGCGCACGCGGCCGGGATCGTGCACCGGGACGTGAAGCCTGCGAACGTGATGCTGGCCGACGACGGCAAGGTCCTGCTGACCGACTTCGGCATCGCGATCGGCGACACCGACACGGCGCTGACGGCCGCCGGCACCTTCCTCGGCTCGGTGGAGTACATCGCGCCGGAACGGGCCCGCGGCACCGAGGGCCTGGCGGCCAGCGACCTGTTCTCGCTCGGCGTCACGCTGTTCCAGGCGGTCGAGGGCTTCTCGCCGTTCCACCGTGAGACCGCGACCGGAACGCTGACCGCGGTGATCCTGGACGAGGCGCCGGAGCCGATGCGAGCCGGGCGGCTGACGCCGCTGGTCACCGGACTGCTGGAGAAGGATCCGGTCAAGCGGCTCGGGATCGGGGAGGCGCGGCGGGCGCTGACCGTGCGGGAGAACCCGTCGGGGATTTCCGAGACGCTGGTGACTCCCGCTGCCACGGCGCCACGCGGAACGACGGCCACGCCTGACCGTGGAGCGACCGCCACCCCTGCGCGGCGGCCGGGCGAAGCGGATCGGGCGGGATCCGGATCGCAGGGTACGGACCAACGCCGCCGGACGACGGGACCCCAGCCCGCGGACCGGCGTCGCCGGCCGGACGCGCCGCAGACCGGGGACCGGATTCGGCGACCGGACGCGGCGCAGGCCGCGGAGCGGAGTCATCGGCCTGACGCGTCGCAGTCCGGGGATCGGCATCATCGAGCGGACCCGGCGCAGGCCGCGGACCGGCATCGTCGCGAGCGTGGGCCGGCGATCGCGGAGCCGCGTCGCCCCGCCGGGCGGACCGGGACCGGCTCGCGGGTCTCGACCACTGGTCCGGGTTCGGGTCCGGGTCCGGGAACTGGTGCGGGCCTGGTATCGAAGCAGCCGACAGCGCCGAAGGCGTCTCCGGCGCCGAAGATCCCGCGCACCCCGAACCCGCGCGGTCAGTCCCGGCCGGCGCGGCGGCAGGGCTCGCGCGGCGTGATCCTGGCGGTCTTAGTCGCGGCGACGATTGCCGGGGTGCTGGTCGCGGTGCTCCAGCGCTCGTCGTCCTTCGACGTGACCAGCGTGCACGTCGGCGACTTCGTCAGGGTCGACAAGGCCGACCACATCATCGGCAAGGTCTCTCAGAAGGCCGCCGCCGACAGCGCCGACGGCCGCCGGGTCCTGGCCCGTGAGGACCAGCGCGATCCGGCGATCTGCAGGCAGTTCCACGACGCCGGGCACGCCGACGTCGAGGTCACGTCCTCGGTCAGCTTCTGCCTGATTCATCCGAACGCTCAGGCCGCGGCTCCGCAGCAGTAGCTCGCGGAGCTGCGCCTGCGCCAGGTATCGATGTCGATGTCTGCGCCAGCGCCAGCGCCAGTGCCGATATCGGTGGCGGTGGCGGTGGCGGTATCAGTGTCAGCGCCGGCCTCGGCGAGCCCGCGCCGGCCCTCCCTCTCAGGCGACCCGCGTCCCAGCCGCCTCAGCCTGCGCCCGCAGTGCCTGGATCGCGCGGTCCGGATCCTCGGCCCCGTACACCGCCGACCCGGCCACGAACACGTCCGCCCCGGCCTCGGCACAGCGCTCGATCGTGTCCGCCGCGACGCCGCCGTCGATCTGCAGCCACACCGAGCCGCCGTGCCGCTCGATCATGGTGCGCGCGCGCCGGATCTTCGGCAGCACCACGTCCAGGAACTTCTGCCCGCCGAACCCGGGCTCGACGGTCATGAGCAGGAGCATGTCCAGCTCCGGCAGCAGGTCCTCGTAGGGCTCGACCGGCGTCGCGGGCTTCAGCGCCATCCCGGCCCGGGCCCCGGCCGAGCGGATGGCGCGCGCCAGCCGGATCGGCGCGTGCGCGGCCTCCACGTGGAAGGTGACGCTGCCGGCCCCGGCCTCGGCGTAGCCCGGCGCCCAGCGGTCCGGGTCGGCGATCATCAGGTGGCAGTCCAGCGGCCGCGGCGAGGTCTTCACCAGCGACTCCACCACCGGCAGGCCCAGCGTCAGGTTCGGCACGAAGTGGTTGTCCATCACGTCGACGTGGATCCAGTCGGCCGAAGGGACCGCGTTGACCTCGTCGGCCAGGCGCGAGAAATCGGCGGAGAGGATGGACGGGGAGATCTGGACTGCGCTCATGGGGAAAGTCTCCCAGATCGCGGCCTCGCGGTAGCACCGCCTCGCGACCGACTCCGGACCGGCTTCACACCCGGTCCCCGACCGGCTTCACACCCAGCCCCGGCGCTGCCTCACAACCAACCCCGCCTCACAACCAACCCCGCCGCGTGGCCAGCCACCCGAGCTGCACCCGGCTCTTCGCCCCGGCCAGCGTCATCAGCCGGCGCACCTCGCGCTCGACGCTGCGCGAACTCACCCCGAGCACCCGGTCCACCCGCGCGTCCGCCAGCAGCAGCGCCAGCAGCCGCAGGTCCGCCGGGGCCGGCCGGTCCCGCGGCTCGACGACCGCGGGCAGTTCCGGAAGCGGCAGGCCCACGCAGGCGGCATGATGACCGAGCTGCATCCGGGTCCGGGCGCCGGCGGCGTCCATCAGGTCCCGTACCGCGCGCTGCACCGTGCGCCGGCTCACCGCCAGCCGCCGTGCCACCGCGTCGTCCGTCAGCCCGGTGATCAGCAACGCCAGGGCCCTGGTCGGCCTGGCGTCAGGGCCTGGCAGCCAGCCTCCGTCCTGTCGCATCACACCTCCGATCGCAGAAGCTTCTCTTCAATCCGACCACAGCCGGCCGGCCGAAGGTGACCGGCACGCCTGGCGCCTTACCGCCACGGACACAGGGAACCGATCAACCCCCCGCCGCGTCAAGGCCGTCGTGGGCTTGGCCGGAGACTACCGGGTATCCCTGAGTGTTCTCTCAGAACCGCCATCGACGCGGGCCCGGCGGGCCACTACTGTCGAATCCTGACGTCGGCTCCTAGAGAAGCACAGGTGGGACGGCATGAGCGGCAATGACGACGCCGGCAGCCAGGGTATCCGGGGCATCCACGGCGAGGCCCACCGCAAGGGCCCGGACTCCCCGCCGCTGCCCGACGAGACCATCGGCGCGAACCTGGCCCGGATCGCGGCCGCGTACCCGGACCGCGATGCCCTCGTGGAGTGCGCGACCGGGCGGCGCTGGACCTACGCGGAGTTCGACGCCGCGGCCTCGGAACTGGCCCGCGGACTGCTCGCGGCCGACGTCGCCAAGGGCGATCGGGTGGGCATCTGGTCGCCGAACTGCGCCGAGTGGATCCTGGTGCAATACGCGGCGGCGAAAGTCGGCGCGATCCTGGTGAACCTGAACCCGGCGTACCGGGACCACGAGATCCGCTTCACGCTGAAGCAGTCCGGAACCAGCCTGCTGTTCGCCGCCACACAGGTGAAGACCAGCGACTACGTGGCCATGGTGAACGCGGTGCGGGAGGACTGCCCGGACCTCCAGGACGTCGTCTTCATCGGCACTCCCGGCTGGACCGCCTTCGTCGAGCGCGGCGCGACCGTCCCCGCGTCCGTCCTCGCGGAGCGCGAGAGCCGCCTCCATCCGGACGACCCCGTGGACATCCAATACACGTCCGGCACTACAGGCTTCCCCAAGGGCGCCACCCTGTCCCATCGCAATGTCCTGGGGAACGGCTACCTGGTCGCGGAGGTCCAGGGCTGGACGCAGGAGGACCGCGTCTGTCTGCCGGTACCGCTCTATCACTGCTTCGGCATGGTGATGGGCAACCTCGGGGCGACCAGCCACGGCTCCTGCATGGTGCTTCCCGGCCAGCTGTTCGACCCCGCCGACACTCTGCGCGCGGTCTCTGCAGAACGCTGCACAGTTCTCTACGGCGTCCCCACTATGTTCATCGCGGAGTTGGCGCTCCTGGAGAAGTCTCCCGGCGTCTACGACCTCAGCACCCTGCGCACCGGGGTCATGGCCGGCTCGCCCTGCCCGGTGGAGGTGATGAAGCGGGTCATCGGCGAGATGGGCATGACGGACGTGACCATCGCCTACGGCATGACCGAGACCTCCCCGGTCTCCACCCAGACCCGCAGGGACGACAGCCTGCAGCGGCGCGTGGCGACCGTCGGCCGGGTGCACCCGCACGTCGAGATCAAGATCGTAGATCCGGACACCGGCACCACGCTGGGCGCCGACGAGCCGGGCGAACTCTGCACGCGCGGCTATAGCGTCATGCTCGGCTATTGGAGCGAGCCCGAGCGCACCGCCGAAGCCGTGGACGCCGACGGCTGGATGCACACCGGCGACCTCGCGCAGATGGACGCCGACGGTTACGTCGCCATCGTCGGGCGGATCAAGGACATGGTGATCCGGGGCGGGGAGAACGTCTACCCGCGCGAGGTAGAGGAGTTCCTTTACTCGCATCCGGACGTGGAGGACGTACAGGTGATCGGCGTGCCCGATACCAAGTACGGCGAGGAGCTGATGGCCTGGATCCGGTTGCGGCCCGGCGCGCAGCCGCTGAGCGCCGAGGACGTCCGGGAGTTCTGCGCGGGACGTCTCGCGCACTACAAGATCCCGCGCTATGTGCACCTCGTAGACGGGTTCCCCATGACGGTCACCGGAAAGGTGCGCAAGGTGGAGATGCGGGAGCAGGCGCTGGAGATCCTCCGGCTGGGGTGAGCCAGGGTGTGGGGTGAGCCAGGGTGTGGGGTGAGCCAGGAAGCGCCCCTCCCCCGCCGCCTCAGCGCGCCACGGCGAACCCGCCGTCGCTGTTCAGCACCTGGCCGTTGATCCAGCCGCCGCGCTCCGAGCACAGGAACGCGACCAGTTCCGCGGAGTCCGCGGGCACACCGTTGCGTCCCAACGGAGTGCGTTCCCTGATGTAAGTCTCCAGGTCCTCGGACATCCAGCCGGTCTGCGTCGGCCCCGGATCCACGGCGTTCGCGGTCAGCCCGAGGTCCCGCAGTTCCACGGCGGCGGCCACCATCAGCCGGTCCAGCGTGCCCTTGCTGGCCCCGTAGGGCAGATTGTTGATCACGTGGTCGCTGGTCAGGGCGATGATACGGCCGGAGCCGTGCGGCTGGGTGTAGTACTTGGCGTACTCGCGGACCAGCAGCCACGAAGCGCGGGCGTTGACGGCGAAGTGCCGGTCCCAGGACTCGACCGAGGTGTCGAGGATCCCGGAGTCCACCGACTCGCAGTGCGCCATCACCAGCGCCCTGACGTCGCCCAACTGCTCGCGTACTTCGGCGAAGACCCGCTCCGGCGTCTCCGGGAGTGCCAGGTCCGCCTCCGCCGCATAGACGCGCGCGCCGTGGGCTTCCAGCTCGGCTGTGATCGCGGCGCGCGCCTCCTCGTCGCGACCCCACTCCATGCGGTCGTCATAGGCGCGCCAGTAGGTGAACCCGATGTCCCAGCCGTCGCGGGCCAGCTTCTCCACGATCGCCGCGCCGATCCCGGCCCGCCTGCCGACTCCGGTCACCAAGGCGACCGGCCGCTGCTGTTGCGTCATGGGCGAGCAGTCTGGTGGCGGCGACAGGCCGGGTCAACGCAATAACGCGGGAGCCAACCCGGATCAGGCCTGGAACAAGATATCGAGCGCGACGCCGGCCTTCACCCGGTCCAGGGTCGCGGGGTCCTCGGAGCCGCCCCACGCCAGCAGCGGGACGAAGGTGTACATCTCGTCGGGACCGGGGCGTCCGAGGCGGGCCACGGCGCCGTCGTACAGGTCCTTGCGCAGTTCCTCGGTCAGGAACTCGGGGTCTGATATCCCGTCCACGAAGTCGCTGAACGAGTGCGCCAATACGCCGATCTTCTTATAGCGCACGTTGACCACGGACACGTCATACGCGGTGCCGATCTCCTCCTCGCTCATACCGAGCGCGGCGGCCCGCTCCCGGAGGTCGCGGATGTAGAGCAGATCGCCGAGTGCCGTCCGGGCGAACGGAGTGCGTGAGGGCTGGAAGCCGCCGAGCCATTCGGACAGCGTGTCGTCGAGCGTTTCGGGCGCGACGAGCTGGAGGAAGCCGTCGGCGAAGTCGCCGGTGCCATGATCCGCAAGCCCGCGCGCTGCCTCGGTCGGCATACGCTCTTGAAGGGTCTCAAAGGAGAATCCCGAGTCCACCATCTCACCTGTCCTCAACGGTCCGGGGAGACCGCACACTACCGCTCCCCTCGGACGTTGACAGGCGTTCCTCAGGAACGGCGCAGGAGCGTCAGGTACATGGCATCGGTGCCGTGCAGGTGCGGCCAGAGCTGCACATCGGGGCCGCCGCCGAGATCCGGGACGCCGGGCAGCAGCGGGCGCGCGTCGACCCGCTCCACGTCCCGCCGCGCCTTCACCACTTGCCGGACCACGTCGCGGGTCTCCTCCAGGTGCGGGGAGCAGGTCACGTAGGCGACCAGTCCTCCGGGACGGACGGAGTCCAGAGCCGACGAGAGCAGGCGGCGCTGGACGCGGGTCAGCCGCTCCAGGTCCTCCGGTCCGCGCCGCCAGCGGGATTCCGGACGGCGGCGGAGCGCGCCGAGGCCGGTGCAGGGGGCGTCGAGCATGACGCGGTCGAAGGAGCCCGGCTGCCACGGGGCGCGGATGCCGTCGGCGGCGATCACCTGGAGGGTGCCGGTGCCGGGCAACGTGACTTCGGCCCCGCCCTCGCCACCGTCACCTTCGCTGTCCACGAACTCGGCCTCAAGCTCGGCGTCGGGCTCAGCCTCGATCCCGGCGCTGGTCGCGGCCTCAACCCTGGTCCCGGCCACGGCCTCGGCCCCGACCAGCCGGTCCCCGTACCCGCGCAAAGCCCGCCGCACCAACTCAGCCCGGTGCGGAGCGATCTCGTTCGCCAGCAGCGAAGCACCCCGCTCCAACGCCAGCCCGGCCAGCAGCGCGGCCTTCCCGCCGGGACCGGCGCACATGTCGAGCCACCACTCGTCCCGGCCCTCCAACGGCGCCATGGCGAGCGCGTTCGCGACCAGTTGGCTGCCCTCGTCCTGCACCCCGGCGCGTCCCTCGCGCACCGGCGCCAACGCGCCCGGATCGCCGCCGGCCAGGTACGCCGCGTACGGCGAGTACCGCCCGGCCAGCGCTCCCAGCTCGGTCAGGTCGCCGACCTGCGCCAGCCCGGGCCGGGTCACCAGCGTGACCCCGGGCCGGGCGTTGTCGGCGTCCAGCAGGTCCCCGATGTCCTTGTGCGCGCGCTCGGCTCCACGGTGCGCCTGGAGCGAGTCCCAGAGCGCTGAGACGATCCAGCGCGGG
Organism: Catenulispora pinistramenti; assembly: GCF_018274385.1. Classification (GTDB taxonomy): domain Bacteria; phylum Actinomycetota; class Actinomycetes; order Streptomycetales; family Catenulisporaceae; genus Catenulispora; species Catenulispora pinistramenti. Next base: position 13,116 of record NZ_JAAFYZ010000214.1, read on the forward strand.
TGCGAGCGCGACACCGTGAGGAAACCCTCGGGGTCGTCCTGCGGGTCCGGCGCGATCCGTTTGATCCACGCCTGTAGGTCGCCCTGCCCGACGCGGCGCAGGATCGCGTTGGCGAACCGCGAGGCGCCCTCGTTGGAGACCGACCGGACCAGGTCCACGGAGGTCGACACCGCGGCGTGCGGCGGCACGTCCATGGCCAGCAGCTGGTGCGCGCCGATGCGCAGCGCGTCCAGGACCACCGGGTCCACGGCGTCCAACTCGCGATCCACGCAGGCTGCGATGATCGCGTCGTACGTCCCCAGCCCGCGCAGCGTTCCATAGCAGAGCTCGGTGGTGAACGCGGCGTCGCGGCCGGACAGCCCGCGGTCCCGCAACACCCGCGGCAGCAGGAGGTTCGCGTAGGCGTCCCGGGTCCGCACCGCCTCCAGCACTTCGAGCGCGGCGGCGCGGGCCGGGTCGGCGGCGCGGGCCGAGTCGGCGGTGGAGGTGGGCGTGCGCGGTGCCATAGGGGGTTCGCTGTTCCTTTGTGACGGGATATCGGTGATCGGGGGTACCGCCGGACCGCTCAGACGAACGCCTCGTCACCGGTCAGGCGCAGTCCGCGCGCCCAGTCCGCCGCCGCCATCCGCCGCTTGCCCTGCGGCTGCACATCGCCCAGCCGCACGGTGTGCCCGCTGCCGGTACCCACCATCAATCCTCGCGAGTCCTGCACGATCCGGCCCGGCGGGACGTCGGTGGTCCCGGGCAGCGCGCTGACCGGGAAGACCTTCACCCGCAGGTCCTCCCCGCCGTCCGCCCCCGGCAGCACGGTCCAGGCGCCGGGCGCCGGGGTGCAGGCCCGGACCAGCCGGTCCACGCGCAGCGCCGGGGCCGTCCAGTCGATCCGGGCGTCGCCGGCCAGCACCTTCGGGGCCAGCGTGACCCCGTCGGCCGGCTGCGGGACCGGGCGCGCGGTGCCGTCCTCGATCGCGTCCAGCGTGGCGGTCAGCAGCCGGGACCCGGACTCGGCGAGCCGGGCCAGCAGGTCGCCGCTGGTGTCGGTGCGGCGGACCTCGTCGGTGACCATGCCGAAGACCGGGCCGGTGTCCAGCCCCTCCTCCAGCAGGAAGGTCGAGGCGCCGGTGACCTCGTCGCCGTGCAGCAGCGCCTGCTGCACCGGCGCCGCGCCGCGCCAGGCCGGCAGCAGCGAGAAGTGCAGGTTGACCCAGCCGTGCCGCGGGACGTCCAGGGCCGACTTCGGGATCAGGCCGCCGTAGGCGACGATCGGGCAGCAGTCGGGGGCGATCTCGGCCAGCCGCTCCAGGAACGCCGGGTCGCGCACCTTCTCCGGCCTGAGCACTTCGACACCGGCCTCCTCGGCCAGCTTCGCCACCGGCGAGGCCTCGAACCGGCGGCCGCGCCCGGAGCGGGCGTCGGGCCGGGTCAGGACCGCGACCACCTCGTGACGGGAGTCCAACAGCGCGCGCAGGGAGGGCAGCGCGGGCTCGGGGGTGCCGGCGAACAGGACGCGCATCGTCAGATCGCCCGCCCGAAGGTCGCGTGCGGGGACACCTTCACCACCGGCTGGGTACCCTCGTTGGCCCAGTCCGACAGCCGGATCGCGCGCATCGCCTTCTTGCGCCACTCCCGGTCCAGGCGGTCGATGAACAGGACGCCGTCCAGGTGGTCGGTCTCGTGCTGGATGCAGCGCGCGAGCAGTTCGCTGCCCTCGATCTCCACCGGCTCGCCGTGCATGTTCCAGCCCTTGGCGACCACGCGCATCGCGCGCTTACAGGGGAAGGCCAGGTCCGGGATGGACAGGCAGCCCTCCTCGCCGTCCTGCTCCTCGTCGGACAGGTCCAGGCTGGGGTTCACCAGGTGGCCCGGCTCGTTCTCGACGTGCCAGGTGAAGACCCGCAGGCCCACACCGATCTGCGGGGCGGCCAGGCCGGTGCCCGGGGCGTCCAGCATCGTTTCGGTGAGGTCTTTGACAAGGGTGCGGAGCTCCTTGTCGAAGTCGACGACCGGTGCGGCCGGGGTGGTCAGGACCGGGTCGCCGAAGAGGCGGATCGCCTGGACGGTCAAGGGTCGCGCTCCGTTCGTGGGTGTGCGGGTCGTGGGTGTATGGGTCATGGGTGTACGGGATTCAGCTATCCAGTGTACGGAGCCCAGCGGCGGTAGCGGACCGTGACGGTTAGGTTGCCTCTAAGGCGCTCAGCCGATCTGCACCGGATCGATGCGGACCCGGACCCAGTCCTCAGACTTGCGGGCACTGCGGACACCCTGGGCTTCGCGGACCGCAGCGGCCAGATCCCCGCCGAGCCTTCGCGGGACGCGGACTAGAGCGCGGTGGAGTTGCTCGCGAGGGCGTTCCTCTATAGGGGGTTTCGACTTGTCGGCCCGCTCCCCGCGCCCTAGCGGGTCCGCCTTCTTGCCGGACCGCGCGTCAGACTTCTGGGCCGCGCGATCATCGGAGCGCGGAGCGTCCACGGCTACCGGTCCGAGCACCTCGGCCATCTCGGGGAGACGGAGCAGGCTCAGCTCCTCCGCTACTGCGGCGGGCGTACCTGTGAGTTCCGCCACGCGGGCCAGCGGCGGGTAGTGCAGCTCGCCCCGGTCGGTGAGTTCGCGGCGAGCGTGCCAGACCGGGTCCCAGCGGACCAGGGCCTGGACCGGGGCCAGACCGGGCTCGGCCATGATGACGACCTTGCCGCCTTCTCCTCCGGGACGTACTAACGCGGCGGCGTTCAGCCAGCGGCGTAGGGCTTCCTCACCCGCGCGCAGGTCCCGGCGGGCTAGGAGGGACCAGCCGTCGAGGAGGAGGGCGGCCGCGTATCCGCCGTCCGCTACGGGTTCCGCTCCAGGGGTCGCTACTACGAGCGCCGGCTTGTCAGACACCTGGGAAAGGACCGTGTCCTGCGCCGAGGAGATGACCTTGGCGTTGGCGAAGGCGCGGCCCAGCTCCTCGGCGGTGCGCTGGACGCCGATGGTGAGCATGCGGAAGCGGTCGCCGCCGCAGGGGCGGTCGTTGATGACGTTGTCACAGTGCCAGCCGCCGGCGGGGCGTCCGCACCAGAGGCAGCAGGCCATGGCGTGGCCTGAGGTGAGTTCCAGAGGGCCGTGGCAGTGGATGCAGCGGGCGCTCTTTCTACAGCGGATGCAGGCCAGGGAGGGTGCGTAGCCGCCGCGCGGGACCTGGATGAGGACCGGGCCGTCGTTCAGGGCGGCGCGCGCCGTTCGCCAGGCGAGGTTGGGGAGGCGAGCGGCGGCTGCAGACGGGTCCCGTTCCTTCTCCAGTTCCTCTCCAGAGGTACGGATGAGGGGAGACTTCGCGCGGACTGTAGAGCGGAACGCAGTAAGGGGGTAGGCCCATCTGCTCTCTACAAGCTGCGCTCCTTCTGCCGTGCATGTGTAGCCGCCGATGAGCGCTGCCGCTCCTGTGGCATGCGCGCGGAGCAGGAGTACTTCTCGGACGTGCGGATAGGGAGCGCGCGGTTCGGCGTGGAGGTCGTCTCCGTCGTCCCAGATCGCTACGAAGCCCAGGTCGGCGACCGGTGCGAACATCGCCGAGCGGGTGCCGATCACCATCTTCACGTCGCCCCGGAGGACGGCCAGCCAGTTCTGGTAGCGCTTGGCAGGGCCGAGTTCTTCGGAGAGGACGACGTGGTGGCCGGGGCCGGCGATCTCGGTGAGGGCGGCGTCCAGGCGGGCCAGGTCGCGGTGATCGGGGACGATCGCCAGGGCGCCTCGGGCCGGGATGTGGAGGCTACTAGCCGCTGCAATAGGGGCCGCTTGCGCAGGTTTTGCTCCGGGTTCGCTTTCGGCAGCGCTATAGCGATCGGCGTCCAAGTCGCGGAGATTTTCGGGGTCGATGTCGTAGTCGGTGGGGAGGTCTGGGTCCGGGAGCGCGGGGTCTGTCGGGTCGGGTTCCAGGTCCGGGATGGCCGGGTCGTCCGCGATCGCTTCGGGGTCCTCTGCTGTTTCTACCTCTTCTTGCGCTGTTGCCTGTGCCTGCGCTGCTTGTGTCTGTGCTGCCTGTGCCTGCGCTGGTTCCGGATCAGGCGACACGACGGCGTCCGTCGCCACGGCGTGCATGGCCGTCGCCAGCGCGGTTGCCCAGTCTGTTGCCGGGAGGCAGGTCCACACTGCACGTGGGAGCTTAGGCGCTGTCTTGCGCTGCAGAGCCTTTATGAACTCGCGGCCGCCTCCATAGACGCCCCAGGGTGCCCCGTCCACGGCCTTGTCAGGGCCCCGCTCCGTCGCCTTCGCAGGGACCTTCTCCGCACTCGCATGGCGCGGCGGGACGGCTAGCCGGAGGACATCCGCGAGGGTGCCCGCGTACCTGTCGGCCACGGTGCGCGCGAGTTCCAGGATCTCCGGGGTCAGAACCGGTAGCGGCGATACGACCTTCTGCAGAAACTCGAACCGGCCCGCGAAGTCGGACTCCGCCGCTCTGCCGATCACGAACCCGTCCACCAACTGCCCCGCGAACCGCACCCTTACCCGGACCCCAGGCTGCGCCTCTGCGTCCAGCTCTGTTGGGACCAGGTAGTCGAAGGCGCGGTCCAGGTGGCTGAGCTCCAGTGCCAGGACAACCTGTGCATAGGGCAGCTCTGCAGAGGGTTCGCGCGGGGCCTTGGGCTTGGCTTGGCGCGCGGATTGCCGGGCCGTGCGGCGCGCGGCCTGGCGCGAGTCTTCAGCAGTCCCGGCTCCGTCCTGTGCCTCGGCTACGGGGGCGTCCAGCAACGGAACCTCAGTCGGCTTGTCGTCCGGCCTTCCCTCCGTGTTCTCCTGCTCCAGCGCCTCCACAGTGTCAATTTCTACCCGATAGCTGTGACACCGGTCCCATGGGCGGGCAGGTTCGGCGTGGATAGGCTGCCGCGCATGTCTGACGATCGCACTTCTGTTCTGGGGTTCGCCCTGCCCGTCGCCGACGCCGTCCTGGAGCCCGTCGCCTTGGACCCGTCGCAGGTCGTCGCGGGTGCGCCGGAGGTCTCCGAGCTGGTGCTGAGCGAATCGGCGGACGGCCGGGTGGTGCGCGGGATCTGGCAGATCACGCCGGGCACGGTGACCGACACCGAGGCCGACGAGCTGTTCGTGGTGCTCTCCGGGCGCGCGACGATCGCGTTCGGGGACGGCACGGCGCTGGAGGTCGGCCCGGGCGACGTCGCGCTGCTCAGCGCGGGCGCGAAGACGACCTGGACGATCCACGAGACCCTGCGCAAGGTATATCAGGCGACTGTCTAATTCCCACCAAACCACCCGTTCGGGCGCTGGTATTCCCACCAACGCCCGATCTATCCTGATTTCGTCCGCTTCAAAGGGGTTGGGGAGACAAAGCACATGCCCTGAGGGGGGATCCACCATGATCGACGCCTGGCTTCTCTTCGGCCACGTGATAGGGGTCGTCGTCCTCGTCGCCGGCATCGGCCTGGAGGTCTACGCGGTCACCGCGGCCAGCCGCGCCGCCACCGTCGCCGAACTCCGCCTCGCCGTCCGAGCCGCCCGCGCCCTGCCCGTCCTGATGCCCCTGGCCACCCTCCTGATGACCGGCTGCGGCCTGGCCCTGGTGGCCCACGACCCCACCTTCCACTTCGGCGACGCCTGGGTGGTGGCCGCCATCGGCATCGTCGTCGCCATCTCCGTAGTCGGCGGCGGCTTCAGCGGCCGCCCCGCCACCCGCCTCCTCGACGCCGCCAACGCCGCCCCCGAAGGC
>NZ_JAAFYZ010000215.1 GCF_018274385.1 Catenulispora pinistramenti
ACCCTGACCCCCCCCCGGGCCAGCCCTCACCTGAAGGGACAGCACTGTGTCCAACCCGGCTATCGAGCCAACCCCTGCCCCAAGCACCACCGCCGAACCGGGCGGCCCCGTCGTCGGCCGCCGCGGACTGCTGCGGAACACCAGCTTGGCGGCGCTCGCCGTGGGCGGGGCGTTCGGCGGGGTCTTCGACGGCACGGCTCAGGCCACGGCGGCGACTCAGTCTGCTGCGACAACGGCGGCGACCGCGCCGGCGCCCCGCACCGCGCAGACCCGCGCGGACATCTCGTTCACCCCGCTGCGGCCGCCGGCCACACCGCTGGCCGTGCGCTCGCCGTATCTGAGCACCTGGCTGGCCGGGGACTCCCTGGTCGGGAACTGGCCGTCGTTCTGGAACGGGCACATAACGGCGCTGTGCGGGATCGCGCGCATCGACGGCACGGCCTACCTGTTCGCCGGCGCGCCGGCGTCCAGCGTGGTGGCGAACAGCATGACCCAGACCTCGGTACAGGTGACGGCGACCCGCTCGATCTTCACCTTCACCGCCGCCGGGGTGACGCTGACCGCGACCTTCTTCTCGCCGGTCGAGCCGACCAACTTGCAGCGGCAGAGTGTGCCTCTGTCCTACGTGACGGTGCAGGCGGCGAGCGCCGACGGCGGTTCGCACACCGTCAATGTGCACTTGGACGTGTCGGCGGAGTGGGCGCACGGCGATGTGACGCAGCAGGTGACCTGGGCCCAGCAGCAGACCGGCGCGGGCAGCGTCATCATGGGCTTCACGCCGAACACGCCGACGGTGTTCGGCGAGCACGGCGACCAGGCTTCGTGGGGCACGTCGGTGCTGGCGTCGTCGGCTGCCAGCAGCCTGACCTGGCAGCTGGGGCAGGACATCGTGGTGCGCGGCGCCTCGGTGTCGCAGGGGACCCTGCCGGACACGGTGGACCAGAACCAGCCCCGGGCCATCAACGACAACTGGCCGGTGGCCGGGTTGAACCGGAATCTGGGGACGGTGACTTCGGCCAGTCCTTCGGCGGTATTCGTGGCGGCGGTCGGGCACGTCCGCACGCCGGCGCTCACGTATCTGGGTGCTGATCTGCCGCCGTGGTGGTCGACGTACTGGGGCAGCTGGGAGGCGATGGTCGACTGGTTCCTGGCCGACTATCCCGCGGCGCTGGCCGCGGCCCAGTCGCTGGAAGCGCAGATCGAGTCCACCGCTTCGGCGGCCGTGGGCGGCGGGTCGGTCGGCGCCGACTACGCGGCGTTGTGCGCGCTGGCGGCACGGCAGGTCATCGGCGGGACCGAGTTGGTCAGCAGGAACGGGTCGCCGTGGGCGTTCCTGAAGGAGATCTCCTCCGACGGCAACGTCTCCACGGTCGACGTGATCTACCCGGCGTTCCCCGGGCTGCTGTTCCTGGACCCGTCCTACCTACAGCTTCTGCTGGAGCCGATCCTCGACTACAGCGAGAGCGGGCAATGGCCGAAAACGTTTGCGGTGCACGACCTCGGCAGCAGCTATCCGAACGCCGGCGGGCACAACGACGGCAACGAGGAGGACATGCCGGTCGAGGAGTCCGCGAACATGCTGATCATGATCGCGGCGCTGCTGCAACGGATTCCCGCGGCCTCGGCGACGGCGTTCGCGCAGCAGCACTACACGATCCTGAAGCAGTGGGGCGACTACCTGGTCAGCAACGCACTGGACCCGGCGAACCAGAACCAGACCGACGACTTCACCGGCCCGATCGCGCACTCGGTGAACCTGGCGCTCAAGGGGCAGGTGGCGATCGGGGCGATGAGCGTCATCTCCTCGATCGCCGGGTCGGCGTACGCGGCGGATCAGGCCTCGTACTACTCCATCGCGCGCAGCTACATCAGCCAATGGGTGAGCAAGGGCGAGGACCCGTCGGGGCCGTACCTGGACCTGGCCTACGGCTCGCCGACCACGTGGTCGCTGAAGTACAACGGGTTCCCGGACAAGCTGCTCGGGCTGAACCTGGTGCCGACCGGGATCAAGAACCAGGAGGCCGGCTGGTACCAGTCCAACGCCGGCGCCTACGGCGTGATCCTGGACCCGCGGCACAACTACACCAAGGCCGACTGGGAGATCTTCACCGCGGCGTTCCTGTCCGACCAGCCGGTCCGCGACACCCTGATCCAGGGGGTGTACGGGTTCGCGAACAGCACCGGCAACCGGGTGCCGTTCTCCGACTGGTACGACGTCACCTCGGCCGCGCAGCAGGGCTTCCAGAACCGGCCGGTGGTCGGCGCGATGTTCGCCCCGGCGCTGACCGTCACCGCCGACCGCACCCGGTGGTACAAGGTCCAGAACCAGAACTCCGGCAAGGTGCTGGCGGTCTCGGGGATGTCGCTGGCCGACGTCACGAACGTGACGCAGTGGACTGACAACGGGACCCCCGACCACCTGTGGGCGATCGTGCCGAACCCGGACGGGACGGTGCGGATCGTGAACCGGAACAGCGGCAAGGTGCTCGCGGTGCACAACCAGGACACCTCGCCGGGGGCGTTCGTGCAGCAGTTCATGGACAACGGGACGCCGGACCACCTGTGGCAGATCGTCGACGCCGGGAACGGCTGGTCGAAGATCTTCAACGTGCACAGCGGGTTGCTGATGGCGGTCAGCGGAGCCTCCACCGCGGACGGCGCGCAGGTGACGCAGTGGAATGACAACGGGACCACCGATCACTTGTGGCGTCTGGTGTAGCAGCTGGTATTGCAGCTCGCACTGGGTCCCCTGTGGCGTTCGCGCCGCGGGGGACCCGCTGTCGTGAGGGCGCCATGCGCCGGCGGCATGAGCCCCATGCCGAACGCTCGCTTGTCGTCGATCCGGCGGGCTCCTAACGTCGGACTGTGATCGATATGACACCTGTGGTGGGGGTTTTCGGCATCGGGATGGGGCCGTGCGCGACGGCCGCCGGCCTGCGGGACGTCGGGACGCTGGCTGAGGAACTGGGCTATGAGTCCGTGTGGGCGCCGGAGCACACGGTGCTGCCGAGCCCGCGGCGCTCGCCCTCGCCGCTGGACCCGGACCATCCGATCCTCGACCCGCTGATCGCGCTGGCGCTGGTGGCGGGGGTGACGCGCCGGGTGCGGCTGGGGACCGGGGTGCTGATCCTGCCGCAGCACAATCCGGTGCGGCTGGCCAAGGCGGTGGCCTCGCTCGACGTGGTCAGCGACGGCCGGGCCGTCCTCGGCCTCGGCGTGGGATATCTGGAGCCTGAGATGGAGGCGATGGGCGTCTCGCCGCGCGGTCGAGGCGCCCGGTCGGACGAGTTCATCGAGGCGATGCAGGCCCTGTGGTACGACAAGGCGCCGGCGATGGACGGGCGGCACGTCTCGTTCTCGCAGGTCGACGCCCACCCCCGACCGGTTCAGGCACGCGTGCCGCTGGTGGTCGGCGGCCGGACGGAGGCGGCGTTCCGGCGGGCCGTGCGGTACGGCTCCGGGTGGTACGGGTTCGCGCTGGATCGGGCAGCCGTCCAGACATGTATCAGCGCTCTGCGGACAGCGGCCGAGGCCGCGGGCCGCGATCTCAGTGAGCTGACGATCACCGTCACGCCGAACGAGACCCTGACGCCGGAGGTGGTCGCCGACTACGCCCAGCTGGGTGTGCACCGGCTCGCGGTCATGCGTCCCGGCTCTCGGGACCGGGTGGTGGGCTGGAGCGAGTTCGAGGAGTTCGTGCGGGCGAACGCTCCACGGGAAATCGGGGCGACCGCGGCGTAGAGGGAACCAGGCCCGGACTCGCGCCGTCCAAATCAATGACGGTACAAGCGAGAAAGGTGACCGGAATGAAGAGAACTCGAGTAGTCATCATCGGCGGCAGTGCCGCTGTCGTCGTCCTGGCCGCCGGCAGCGCTGTCGCGGCCACCCAGCTGGGCGGCCACAACGCTCAGACAGCACTGCCCAAGGCGAGCTGCGGATCGGCCATCACACGCGCGGTCACCGCCGACACGTCGGTGACCTCCGCCGATCCCGGCGCGCTGACCTGCTTCCAGGCGGCGGCGCGCACGTGCTCGCCGGCGGCCGTGCAGGTCTCCCAGCGGGGCATCGATGCCGGGCGGACCTACGTCTTCCAGATCAAGTCCGGCGGGGCGACGTGCCAGGTGGACGAGCTGAGCCAGGGCTACCTGGAACCCGACAAGCCGGGGCAGGTGCAGTCCGTGACCTGTGACCGGGCCGGCGTCACCACCGAGGGCGTCACCCTCACCTGCGGCGGGCAGACCGTGCTGATCCCCTCGACCACCGGGCCGGTGCACCCGTTGTGACGGCCTAAACGAAACTAGGCGTATCGTTTCCATGAACAGAGCCCCCGGAAGACGGAGGAATCATGGGAACCACACAACTGCCCACCGTCCCGCTCGGCGGTACCGGCCTGGGCATCACCCGCGTCGGCTTCGGCGCGTGGGCGATCGGCGGCGGCGACTGGGAGTTCGGCTGGGGACCGCAGCAGGACCACGCTTCGATCGGGGCGATCCACCGGGCGCTGGAACTCGGCGTGAACTGGATCGACACCGCCGCCGCGTACGGCTTCGGGCACTCCGAGACCGTGGTCGGACGCGCATTGCAGGGCCTGCACGAGCGTCCGTACATCTTCACGAAGAACTCGCTGCTGGACGACGGCACCGGCCACGTCCGGCACAGCCTCAAGCGCGACTCGATCCTGCGCGAAGCCGAGGCCAGCCTGAAGCGGCTCGGCGGCGAGGCCATCGACCTCTACCAGATCCACTGGCCGAACCCCGAGCCCGACATCGAACAGGGCTGGGCCGCGATGGTCGAGCTCAAGGAACAGGGGCTGGTCCGGCACATCGGCGTCTCGAACTTCACGGTGGAGCAGATCCGGCGGTTGCAGGCGATCGCGCCGGTGGAGACGCTCCAGCCGCCGTACTCGCTGCTGGAGCGCGAGGTCGAAGCGGAGATCCTGCCGGCGGCGAAGCAGGACGGCATCGGCGTCATCGTCTACTCCCCCATGGGCTCGGGGCTGCTGACCGGCGCCATGACCCGGGAGCGGATCGAGGCGATGCCGGACAACGACTGGCGCAAGAGCGACGACTGGTTCACCGAGCCGCAGCTGACCCGGAACCTCGCGCTGGCCGACCGGCTGCGCGCGGTCGGGGAACGGCACGGCATGTCGGCCGGGGCGGTCGCGGTGGCGTGGACCCTGCGCAACCCCGCGGTCAGCGGCGCGATCGCCGGCTTCCGGCGGGCCGACCAGGTCGACCCGATCATCGACGCGGTCCATCTGACGCTGACCGAGGCGGACCTGGCCGAGATCGCCGCCGATTAGGACGTGGACGCGATGGGTGAACCGGCCGCGAAGACGGCCAACGCCCCGGCCGGCACCGCGGCCGACGTTCCAGCCGACGCGCCGGCCGACGCCCCCGCCGATGCCCCGCAACGGGGTCGGCCGCGCAGCCACCGGGCGCACCAGGCGATCCTGGCCGCCGCCTCAGACCTGCTGCTGAACCGCGGCCTGTCGGCGGTGAGCATGGACGTGGTCGCCGAACGCGCCGGCGTCAGCAAGGCCACCATCTACCGGTGGTGGCCGACCAAGGAGAGTCTGGCGCTGGAGGCGTTGTTCAGCGAGTGGAGCGCGGTGCAGCCCGCGGTCCGGGACACCGGTTCGCTGCGCGACGATCTGGTGTCGTTGATCCGGCCGTGGGCCCGGCTGGTCGGCTCGCGGCCGTACGGCGCGGTCATCGCGCAGCTGATCGCGGCGGCCCAGGCCGACCCGGCGTTCGCCGCCGAGTACCGGCGGCGGTTCGTCGAGCCGCGGCGGGAGGCGGCGCGGGCGGCGTTGCAGCGCGCCGAGGAGCGCGGCGAGATCCCCGCCGACGTCCGGATCGAGGTGGCGCTCGATCTGATCTACGGGCCGATCTACCACCGGCTGCTGCACGGGCACGAGGCGGTGACCGACCGGTTCGTGAAGGAGGCGATCGACATGGCGCTGAACGGGATCCGCGGCCGGAGCGGACCGGCCACCGCCTGACCAAAGCGGCCGTTCGATCCGTATGCTCTAGAGGGGAACGCCCACACGTCCTCCACATGCCGGGAGCCGCACAATGTTCGAACTGGGTACGGACGGGCCGCTCGTGATCATGGCCGGCATCGACGGCTCCGAGAGCTCCGTCCGCGCCGCCGCCTACGCCGCCGGCCTGGCCCGACGCCAGGGTTCCAAGCTGGCGCTCGTCTACATCCAGCCCTATCCGGCCAGCGTCTCCCCCTCGGCCGCCTCCGAGATGATCGCCGCCGGCCGCACCACCGCCGAGGATCTGCGCCAGCAGATGGAGGACGCGGCCGCTCGGCTGCCGGAGGGCCACCGCGCCCGCTGGGAGTTCTACACCGGCGAGGGCGACCCGTTCCATTCCTTGTGCGAGTTCGCCAACAAGCTGCGGGCGGACGCGGTGGTGATCGGGGCCTCGCAGAAGGCCGGACACCGCATCGTCGGCTCGGTGGCGATCCGCTTGGTGAAGGCGGGCAAGTGGCCGGTGACGGTGGTTCCGTAACCGGACTGGTTGGGCTGGCTGGTTGAGCTGGCTGGTTGAGCTGACCGGCCTACCTACCGGACCGGCCACTGCCGCCCCCCGTAAACTGGCCCGATGAACAGCGAACCGCCTCCGCCCGAGGGCACCGCCCTCGGACTGATGCGGGCCATGACGCGCCTGCGGGCCCGCCTGCGCTTCGAGGCCCCGATCGGCGACCTCCCGGTGACCTGGTCGCACCTGACCGTCCTGCACCGCATCGTGGAGCAGGGCCAGGCCACCGCGACGGAACTGGCGCACGCCGAGCACGTCCGCCGCCAGTCGATGGCCGAGACCCTCAACGGACTGCGCAGCACCGGTCTGATCACCGACGGCCGGGACCCCAACGACGGCCGCAAGGTACTGGTCAGCGCCACCGAAGCCGGCCGCGCGGTGGTCGAGCGCAGCGAAGCCACGCGCGAGGCGTGGCTGTCGAAGGCGATCTCGGGGACGGTGACGGCCGAGGAACGCAGGGTGCTGGATCAGGCGGCGGCGATCATGGATCGGTTGGCGGACGCCGAGGTTTAGGCGGCCGGTACGCCGCCGGGCAGCGGACCGGCCAGGGCGCGCTCACGGCTCCTGCGAGCGGTCGGCGCGCGCCAGTTGCCGGTCCAGCGCCGTCATCACCAGGACGATGGCGGCGATCAGGACCAGGATCCACGCGATGTGGTGCAGGCCCGGGTCGGCGACGTGGGTGTGGAAGGCGACGCCGGTGATGGCCGCGGAGGCGATGGAGCCCAGGTAGCCGAAGGTGCGTAGCAGGCCGGAGGCGGTTCCCACGCTTGCCGCCGGGGCTTCGCGGTACAGGACGGTCTGGTTGGCGACCGTGCCGGCGCCGGAGGTGAGGCCGAACACCGCGCTCACGGCCAGCACCACGGGCATCGGGGTGGACGTCCCGATGAAGAGCATTGCGACGGCGCCGACGACGAGCAGGACCGCGCTGGCGAGCAGCGGCATGCGGACCTTCGAGCGGCGGGCGATGGCGCGGGCTGTGACCGCGCTGAGGACGCCCATCGGCAGGAGCGCCAGGCCTGATTGGTAGGCGGACAGGCCGCGTGCGGCTTCGAGCCACTGGGTGAGTCCGTAGAGGATCACATAGGTGCCCAGGAGTGTCAGACCATTGCGTATGTAGGTGCGGGTCAGAGCTTTGTTGGACGCCAGCAGGCGGACGTCGAGGAACGGCTGCGCGGCGCGTAGTTCCCAGGCGACCAGGGCCACGGCAAGGACGATGGATATCCCCAGGGCCGGCCAGCCCAGGCGTGGCAGGGTATTGAGGAACACGACGAGCGCGGTGAGCGAGCCGCCGAACCCGAGCATGCCGACCAGGTCGATGCGGGCGGCCAGCGCGCGCAACGAGCCGACGCGGGCGCGGGCGGGGTCGGACGGAATGCCGACGAGCGTCAGCACGAGCGCGACCGCCGCGAAGGGGATGTTGATCCAGAACGCGGTGCGCCAGCCGAGCCAGCCGACCAGCAGGCCGCCGAGCGCGGGGCCCACCGCGACGGTCGCGGCACCGGCGACGGCGAGGCCGCCCAACACTCCCAGCGGCGGCGACTGGAGCCCGGCTTCGTGCGCGCGGCGGCGGATCAGCAACATCGCGGACGGGTAGCCGGCCGACGTACCGGCGCCGATCAGGACCCGGGCGACGATCAGGCCCGGCAGCGAGGTGGCCAGCAGGCCGACGACACCGGCGGCCAGGACGAGCGTGATGCCGCCGAGGAACACGCGGCGCGGGCCGAACTCCTCGGCGAGCCGGCCGGCCGCCGGCTGGGCCAGCGCGCTGGTGAGGTAGAGGCTGGAGATCAGGATCGCGGTCGAGCCGACGCCGATGTGCAGCGCGGCGGCCAGGGCGACCAGCGCGGTCGCGATGATCGAGCTGTTGATGGGGTTGAGGGCGGAGCCGAGGTACAGCGGCGCGACGAAGCGCGGGGCGTATGGGTCGCGCGGGACGTCTGGTGCTACGTCGTGGCTCGGACGGAGGTTGTCAGTAACGGACATGGTTGCTTCCCAACTGCGGGACAGATGCGCAGGCTACCTGTCAATAATAGCAGGAAGCCTGCGCATCTCGGAATGCCGCAGGTGGGTGCGCGGTTTCGGGTGCGCTGCCGGGGTCCGCGGCCGGCGGTCCGCGCCTGGGCATGGGAGGCGATTCCCAGGCCTTGCCCGCTGGGAAGTCGGCGTCGGCGATGGAACCGCGATCACCGCCGGTCGGGCATCACGCCTGGGGCGCCCGGCGTGCGGCCGCGACCTCGACTTCGACTTCGACGTCGGCTACTTGCGGGACGGCGCACTCGCCCTCCGGCGTGCAGCAGCCATCGGGCATCGCGGTCTGCCCTTCGAGCTGGGCGTCGGCCAGAACGGTGTACACCTCCCACCGCTCCTGCCCCGGCCCGGTCGCCCAGACCTTGTCCTGCACCGCGTAGCAGCAGGTCGTGGCGTCCTCCACCGCGGTCGGCAGGCCCTCGCCGGCCAGCCGCGAGGTGGCCGCGGCGACCTGCGCGGTGTCCTCGACCTCCACCCCGAGGTGGTCCAGCCGGGTCGGCACGTCGCCGGTGCCCTCGATCAGCACCAGCTTGAGCGGCGGCTCGGCGATCGCGAAGTTGGCGTAGCCGGGACGGCGCTTGGCGGGCTCGGCGCCGAAGAGCTTGCTGTAGAAGGCGATCGAGCCTTCCAAGTCGGTGACACGCAGGGCGAGTTGGACGCGGGACATGGCGGGCCTCCTGGCTGAATAGACGGATGTCTATGCAGCCAAGGTTGCCTCCTGTATCGATGACTGTCAACATAGACGTATGTCGAAGAAGGAGCTGCCAGTTCTCCAGCCGGCGCAGAGCGCTCCGGGCCTGCCCGGCGTGCTGTGCTGCACCCCGCTGGCCCGCGAACCACTCGGCGAAGCGGACGCGACGGACCTGGCGAAGGTCTTCAAAGCGCTCGCCGATCCGGTACGGCTCCGCCTGTTCTCGCTGATCGCCTCGTTCGAGGGCGGCCAGGCCTGCGTCTGCGACCTGACCGGGGAGTTCGACGTGTCGCAGCCGACCATCTCGCACCATCTCAAGGTGCTGCGAGACGCCGGCCTCGTGGGCTCCGAACGGCGCGGGACGTGGGTCTACTACTGG
Source organism: Catenulispora pinistramenti (assembly GCF_018274385.1). GTDB lineage: Bacteria > Actinomycetota > Actinomycetes > Streptomycetales > Catenulisporaceae > Catenulispora > Catenulispora pinistramenti. The sequence continues at coordinate 9,650 of NZ_JAAFYZ010000215.1, forward strand.
GTGCTGCCGGAGATGCTGGGACGGCTGTCGGGGTTGCTGGCACCGGTCGAGGTCGGGGCCGAGGCCAGAGCCGGGGCTTTGGCGTGAGGGGGGTGAGCGCCGCATGACCGGCAAGCCCAGCGTCCTGTTCGTCTGCGTCCACAACGCCGGCCGCTCGCAGATGGCCGCCGGCTTCCTCACCCATCTCTCGGGCGATCGCGTCACGGTGCGCTCGGCGGGGTCGGCGCCGGCCGGCAGCGTGAATCCGGCGGTCGTGGCGGCGATGGCCGAGGTCGGGATCGATCTATCGGCGGAAACGCCGAAGGTGCTGACCGATGAGGCGGCGCTGGCCGCCGATGTCATCGTGACCATGGGCTGCGGTGACGCGTGCCCGGTCTATCCGGGCAAGCGGCATCTCGACTGGGAGCTGCCGGATCCCGCCGGGCAAGGCGTCGCGGCGGTGCGGCCGATTCGCGATGACATCGAGCAGCGGGTGCGGGGGCTCATCAGCGAACTGCTCGGCCCGGCGGGATAGCTCGGAGCGGCGAACACGGCGCGGACGCGCGGCGAACACGGCCGCTCGCAGCGATAGCGCTTTAGTCTGCGCCACCGCCTTCGGCCTGGCGTGACGCAATCAACACAACATCTGCACTTCCCACATCGCGATCCCGGAGTACCGTCGTCACAACAACGGTCCGCGCCTCCTCGGAGCGCGGCGCCGTCCCTCAGACTCGGATCGTCCGGCACGTTCCTGCCGGTCAGAAGGGGAAGGTTGACATGGCTGGTGTCGTCTATCAGGACGCGTCCTGCGTCTATCCCGGGGCCGATTCGCCCGCGGTCGACAAACTGAACCTCGACATCGCGGACGGAGAGTTCCTGGTTCTGGTCGGCCCGTCCGGTTCCGGCAAGTCCACCGCGCTGCGCATGCTGGCCGGCCTGGAGGAAGTGTCCTCCGGCGGCATCTTCATCGGCGATCGTGATGTCACGCACCTTCCGCCGAAGGACCGGGACATCGCGATGGTGTTCCAGAACTACGCGCTCTACCCGCACATGACCGTGGCCGAGAACATGGGCTTCGCGTTGAAGATCGCGAAGGTCGACAAGGCCACCATCAGCAGGCGGGTCGAGGAGGCGGCGAAGCTGCTGGAGCTCACCGAGTACCTGGGCCGCAAGCCCAAGGCGCTGTCCGGTGGCCAGCGTCAGCGTGTCGCGATGGGCCGCGCGATCGTCCGGGAACCGCAGGTGTTCCTCATGGACGAGCCGCTGTCGAACCTGGACGCCAAGCTGCGTGTGCAGACCCGTACCCAGATCGCCTCGCTCCAGCGCCGCCTCGGGACCACCACCGTCTACGTCACCCACGACCAGGTCGAGGCCATGACCATGGGCGACCGGGTCGCCGTCATCAAGGACGGTCTCCTGCAGCAGTGCGACACCCCGCGCGGCATGTATGAGAAGCCTGCGAACGTGTTCGTGGCCGGCTTCATCGGCTCCCCGGCGATGAACCTCGTCGAGGTCCCGATCGTCGACGGCGGCGTGCAGCTGGACGGCCTGGTCGTCCCGGTGTCGCGCGAGGCCCTGTCGCAGGCCACTGCCGGCGGTGCCAGCAGCCTGACGATCGGCATCCGCCCCGAGTCGTTCGACCTGGTCGGCGACCCCGAGGGCGCGATCGCGATGGAAGTGCACCTGGTCGAGGAGCTGGGCGCTGACGCCTTCGCCTACACCAACGCGCACGTCGGCGACCGCGACGTCGACATGATCCTGCGGGTCGACGCCCGCGCCGTCCCGTTGAAGGGCGACACCCTCTACGCCAAGCCGCACGGCCACGAGACGCACCTGTTCTCATCCAGCACCGGCGAGCGGCTGGAGATCCAGGACTGATCTGCTAAACGCGGACCACGAAAGCCGGGCGGCCCGACCGCCCGGCTTTCGCGTTGTCAAGGACCGGTCACACGGCGGCGACGGCGTTCCAGTCGACCAGCTGCACGATCACCCCGTTGGGATCGCGCACCTGGAAAGCCCGCTCGCCCCACTCCTCTGAGGTGAGCGGCATGGTGATGGCGACGCCTTCGTTCTCCAGCCGGGCCAGCTCGCCCTCCAGGTCGTCGACCGTGAAGGCGAGGATCAGGCCGTCGGCGTGGTCGTCGCGCTGATCGGCCGGCAGCGTCGGCATGCCGGTACGCAGGTAGACGACGTGCATGCCGACGTCGTCGCGGGTCAGGGAGGCGAAGCCGTCGGCGGCCATCTCCTCGCGGAAGCCGAAGTGGTCGATGAGGAATCGGGTGGAGGCGGGGACGTCTGCGACGTTCAGGGATACGGCGCTCGCGGTGATGCGCATAGCTCCTCCAGGGTGTTGCCGGGCTGACAGTTAATACTGTACGTCGTACAGTGTACAAGGTACAACTCACGATGCGGGAGGATTGTTCCCGTGCCGACGGAACGAACCAGTGCCGGTGACCCGGCCCACACCTTGCGGCTGCTCTGGCGCGCCGCCGAGGACCCCGCCACGCCGCCCGCCCCGCGCCGCGGACCGCGGCGGGCGCTCAGCGTGGACGCGGTGCTCGCCGCCGCGACCGCGCTCGCCGACGCCGAGGGGCTGGAGGCGGTGACGATACGGCGGGTCGCGCAGGAACTCGGCGTGGTGCCGATGTCGCTGTACACGTACGTGCCGGGCAAGGCCGAGTTGTTGGACCTGATGATGGACGCCGCGTACGCCGAGATGCCGCGCCCGGACACCGCCGGCGAGCCGTGGCGTACGCGGGTGAAGGCGGTCGCCGAGGAGAACCGCGCGTTGTTCGAGGCGCATCCGTGGGCGGCGGAAGTCTCGACGGCTCGGCCGCCGCTGGGCCCGGGGCTGATGGCCAAGTACGAGCACGAACTCACCGCGTTCGAGGACACCGGGCTCGGCGACGTGGAGACGGACGACTGCCTGACGCACCTGCTCGGATTCGTGCAGGGCTGGGCCCGCAGCGCCGCGGACACGCGCGCCGCGCAGACCGAGAGTGCGATGAGCGACCGGCAGTGGTGGCAGGCGAACGCGCCGTTGCTGGAGAAGGTGTTCGACGCCGAGAAGTACCCGAACGCTGTCCGCGTCGGGTCAGCCGCCGGGGAGGCGCATGGCGCGGCTTATGACGCGGACCATGCGTACGAGTTCGGGCTGGAGCGGGTGCTGGATTCTTTCGAGACGTTGGTCGCGGGGCGGCGGCGGGCCCGCTGATCCGGGCGCGCCGCCGCAGAGGTGGTCAGTCTCCGGACACCAGCAGGTCAAGCTCCTGAGACGTCAGACGGATCGCCCCGGCGGCGATGTTCGCCTCCAGGTGTGCCAGATCTCCGGTGCCGGGGATCGCGAGGACATGCGGGCCCTGCGACAGGGTCCAGGCGAGGCGGATCTGCTGCGGGGTGACGCCGTGGGCTTCGGCGACCTTCAGGACGCGGGCCTCTTCCGAGATCTCCTCGGGGGCCGGGGCACCGGAGCGGGCGCCGGCGATGGCGAAGAAGGGCACGAACGCGATCCCCAGTTCCCCGCAGGCGTTCATGACGTCGACCGACTCGGTGTCGTCGAGCCCGAACTTGTTCTCCACGGACACCACCGGCGCGACCTCGCGCGCCTCGGCGAGCTGCGCGGTCGAGATGCCGGACACCCCGAGGTCGCGGATCAGCCCTTCCTCGCGGAGCTCGGCCAGCGCGCCGAAGTGCTCGGCGATCGAGTCGTACCGCATGTTCCGCAGGTAGACCAGGTCCAGGTGGTCGCGGCCGAGTTCGCGCAGGTTCTGCTCGACGTCGCCGCGCAGGTCCTCCGGCTTCGCCGCCGCCTCCCAGCCGCCGGCCCGGTCCCGGCGCGGGCCGACCTTGGTGGCGATCAGGACGTGGTCGGCGTCGGCACCGAGCGGGGCCAGCGCGGCGTTGATGATCTCGTTGGCCGAGCGCAGGGCGGAGAAGTAGAACGCCGCGGTGTCGATGTGGTTCACGCCGAGCTCGACGGCGCGGCGGACGACGGCGATCGACGTGGCGCGGTCGCGGGGCGTGCCGTTGTGGAAGGCGCCGGTGCCGGTGACGCGCATGGCGCCGAAGCCGAGGCGGTTCACGGTGCGGTCGCCGAGCTGCCAGGTTCCGGCGGCGTCGGCGTTCGGTGTGTCGGACGGGTTCGGGGAGGTGTGCTGAGCGGAAGTCACAGTGACTCCTATCAGATCGCGGCGGCACACGTAAAGATCTTGGATGTCCGAGCGATTCTGAGCGCCTCTGAGCGCCTCTGAGCGCGGCCAGAATCTGGGCCGATATCGCCTATAAGGAATGCCTGTGGCCACTACGGAAGTACCGGACGGCGCCCGCGGTTCGATGAAGCGTCACCAACGGACTTCAGGAAAGGCAATTCCCATGACTGCATTCTCCCTGGACGGAAACGTGGCTCTGGTCACCGGCGCTACCAGCGGCATCGGGGCCGCGATCGCGACGGCGCTGGCCGAGCAGGGGGCACACGTGCTCGTCGCGGGACGCGACGGCAAGCGCGGCGAAAGCGTCGTCACCGGCATTCGGGAAAAGGGCGGGAAGGCGGACTTCATCTCCGCGGATCTGAGCGACGCGGCGGCGGTGCGGCGGCTGGCGCGCGAGGCCGTCGAGGCCGGCGGCGGGCGAGTCGACATCCTGGTGAACAACGCCGGGGCCTACCCGTTCGGGCCGACCGCGGAGATGACCGAGGAGCAGTTCGACAAGCTCTACGCGCTGAACGTGAAGGCGAAGTTCTTCCTGGTGGCGGAGCTGGCACCGGCGATGGCCGCACGCGGCAAGGGCGCGATCGTCAACATCAGCACCCAGGTCGCCGCCTACGGCGCGGCGGGCATGGCACTGTACGGTTCGAGCCTGGCGGCGGTGAACCTGCTGACGAAGGCGTGGGCCGCCGAGTACGGCCCGAGCGGCGTGCGGGTCAACGCGGTGGGCGTCGGCCCGACCCGCACCGAGGGGACCGTCGCGATGGGCGAGGGACTGGACCAGCTCGCCGCGCAGGCGCCGGCCGGACGTCCGGCCGCGCCGGAGGAGATCGCCGCGGCGGTGGTGTATCTGGCCGGGGACGGCGCCAGCTTCGTGCAGGGGGTGCTGCTGCCGGTGGACGGCGGTCGGACCGCGGTCTGAGTAAGGATGTTGCGACCAGTCCGGCTAGCCAGCCCAGGCGTGTGCGGGTCGGCCGGACCGCGAGCCTAGGCAGGCGGTCGTGGTCGGGTCGCGGGTCGCGGTGCGGGTTGCCGGTGGGTCGCGGGTCGAAGTGCCGGTCGCGGGTCGCCGGTCGCGGGTGCCGGTCGCGGGTGCCGGTCGCGCAAGGCTGGCGCGTCAACTCAGGCAACTGATTCAGCCTGCTGATCCGTCCCGATCGAACGCGGCGATCAGCAGCCCCACATCCCGGCGCCGCGAGTCGGCGGGCCAGACCGCCCAGGTGCGGCGCACCAGCGGATGGCCCGCCAGCGGTTGCCAGAGCACGCCGTCGGGCAGCGGCTGCGACCAGTCCGGCGGGGCCAGCGCGAAAGCCTTCCCCGCCGTCACCGCTGCCAGCTTGACCTCGGCGATGAGCCGTTGCCCCGGCGGGGCGTCGGCACCGGGGGCCAGGCCGTGGCTGCGCAGGATCGCGGTGACCTCGTCGTGCCAGGCCGGGCTGTCGGCGCGCGGGAACGCCAGCCAGTCCAGGCCGCCGAGCGCGTCGAGCGGGACGCCGTCGGGCCCGGCGAGGTCGGCGGCCTGGTCGGCGGCCAGCAGCACGCCGAGCCGTTCGCGGGTCACCGGTACCGCGTCGAGGCCGGGCCCGATCGGACGTTCGCGGAGCAGGCCGACGTCCAACTCCCCCGCCCGCAGCACGGCGATCTGCTCGGCGGTGGACAGGTGCCGCGCCCGCACCCGGGTGTGCGGGCACGACTCGGCGAGTTCGGCCAGCGCCGGTGCGAGCACCGCTGCGGGGAACTCCAGCGGGATGCCCAGACGCAGCACGCCGCCGTCTCCCGCGGTGAACCGGGCCATGGCCCGCAGCGCCTGCTCGTGCCGGGCCAACACGGCGCGCGCCTCGGTGAGCAGCAGGCCGCCGGCTTCGGTGACCTTCACGCCGGTGCTGCTGCGCTCCAGCAACGGCACCCGCAGTTCGCGTTCCAGGCTGGCGATCGTCTGCGACAGGGCCGGCTGGCTCACGTGCAGCCGCCGGGCCGCCGCCGACAGGCTCCCGGCTTCGACGACCGCCACGAAGCCCTGCATCTGACGCAACTCCATCGGGCCATCCTGTCACGCGCTCCCCTTGCGAAGCCCTGGCGTGCCCCTTTTCTTCGGCGGGCCGGCACGGGTCTAGACCTAATGGACTAGACCAAGGCACCGAAAAGCCTTGACTCGGCCAACAGGCGGCAGTAGACCTTTCATGACGCAACGTTATCCGCATCACAAAACCCTTATATGCGGATCTTCACCACATCACCTCTCCCGTGACGTGCGGCCGACAGCGGCGCCGATTTCCCTCAGTACGCGGCGCCGGCGTAGGGCGTGGGAGCCATGCCACCGGCACCACCCCGATCCCCGGCATGCCGGCCGGGGACCGTCCTGACGAGCTCTCGGCGCTCATCCCAGAGCGCGCAGAGCTCTTCGCTGGAGAAAGGACACCCGCATGCAACGCATCTCCACCAAACGGGGCCTGGCAGCGGGCCTGGCCACGGCCGCGGTCGCGGCCGGGATCGCCGCGCTGGGCAGCGGCGGCAGCGCCGCGGCCGACAGCACCGCGACCTCCGCGGTCTCCGCCGGGCCGGCCAGCTACACCCAGGCCGTGCCGACCGGCGCGCCGTCGGACTACAGCTCATCGCTGGAACGCTGCGCCACCGGCGTGAACCACCCGATCAGCGGCGCCAACCCGATCCTCAGTGAGCCGCTGACCACCGCGTTCGCCAGCAACGTGGGGCTGTCCGAGGCGGTGTCGTACAGCGGCGACCAGTACTACGGGGACTGGACGTTCACGTTCACCAACACCTCCTCCGAGACGCTGGCCACCGACTGCGCGGTGCTGATCTGGCGCGCGCCGTCGAGCTCGGACGACCACTCGTACACGGCGTCGCAGGCGTACGGGCACCCGCAGCAGGACTATCTGGAGGTGCCGCGCGGCGACGGGACGTCGTTCTACATCGCCCGCCTGGGCTTCCACGATGTCTCGCTGGCCCAGCGCCAGGTCGCGCCCGGGCAGACGTTCACCTACACCTGGGGCGGCGCGCCGAGCACGGCGATCACCAACGACCAGATCCGCGACTCGCTGCGCTTCACCGCGGACCTGAACCTGAGCGCCAACCAGAGCATGATCCTGCACTACGGCACCAACCGGCTCACGAACTGAGCCCCCGGCGGGGCGGCGGTCGCGGGATCTGAGCCGCCGCCCCGTTCCGCAGTCGCTCGGGGGCGACGGAGAGCGGCGGCGGGGTTCGCCGGCCGTCAACCCCGCCGCCGCTTTCGTGTTTTGTCTTGGGTCTTGGGTCTTGGGTCTTGGGCTATCGCCGGTTCCTGGGAGGGACGATGGGCGCTGCACGCCTCAGGTTGCGCGGCCGGGCCGCCGGGTGGTGGTTGCTGCTGGCGGTGGTGGTCGCGGTGATCGCGGTCAACGGGGTGCTGGCGGGGTGGTCGCGCGGGTCGACGTCGCACGGTTCTGGATCGCAGGGTTCTGGGTCACACGGCGGAAAGCCTTCGGGGCCGTCGATGGTCCAGGCCCGATCGGTGGCCACGGAGGAGTTGGGGCTGTGGTCCGGCGGCGGGTGGGCGCAGGCGTGGGCCCTGTGGTCGGCGGCGGGGCAGGCGGCGCTGAGCGAGGCGGACTACGTGCGGCTGAACACGCAGTGCCGGCCGGCGCTGGGCGAGCCGTACGTCATCGACGCGGCGACGGATGTGGACGCGACGAACGTGAGCGTGACCTGGCATCAGGGCTCGATGACCGGCGGCGGCGCGGTGGTCTTCGAGAGCGGGAAGTGGAAGTACCAGCCGGACGCGCAGACGCTGGCCGCGTACCGCGGCGGCGTCGCGCAGGCGGTGGCCGAACGGAAGGCGGCAGGCGAGTGTCACTGACGCGGCGAGTTCTGACGGTGTGCGCAGCGACGATCGCGGCGCTGGTGGTGCTGGCCGGACCGGCCTCGGCCCACGCGGAGTTGGTGGCGTCGAACCCATCGCGGGGTGCTGTGGTGCGGAGCGAGCCGACGCAGGTGACGCTGCGGTTCTCGGAGGACATCGTGCTGCGGCTGAGCGCGGTGAAGGTGATCGGCCCGGACGGCCGCCGCCTGGACACCGGGACACCGCACGCGGGCCCGTCCGGCGCCGGCAGCATGGCGGTGGACCTGGCGCCCGAGGCCCGGCACGGCACCTTCGTGCTGGTGTGGCAGGCGACGGCCGCCGACGACGGCCACGCGAGCTCGGGCCAGGTGCAGTTCTCGGTCGGGGCGCCGAGCGCGGCGGTGAGCGTCGCAGGGCTCGGGCACAACCGGCTGACGAGCGCGGTGTACGACGCCGGGCAGTGGGTCGGCTTCGCGGGGCTGGCAATGGTCGGCGGGATCGCGGCGCTGTATACGTATCGGCGGCGGGGGCGGCCGGGGGGCGACGGATCGCCGATCGGGCAGCAGGCGCCGGGTATCGACATCGACCGCGCTGAAACCGCAGCCACAGCCGCAGCCGCAGCTGTAATCACAGCCGTAGTCACAGCTGCTGAACTGGATACCGCCGAATCGCGCGCTGAGCTCCGGTCGGAGGACACCGCCGCGATCGCGACCGCCGCAGCCGCCGAACCTGAGCCTCAGCCCGCGACCTCAGACCCAGACCCAGACCCAGCCCCAGCCCCAGCCTCAATCCCCACCTGGCCCGCCGCCCTCGGCTGGTCCCTCCTCCTCATCGGCACCCTGATCCAGGTCACCGCCTACGCCCCCGCGGCTCGCGGCCTCCCCCTCACCCACCTCCTCGACCGCTCCCTGCTCTCCGTGACGCTCGGCACGCGCGAGGGCCACGCATTCATGGCGCGCCTCATCGTGCTGGCCGTGGCGGCTGTGGTGGGCGATGCGGTGTTGCGCCGCGCCACGGGGCCCGGGCTGCCGCTGGCCTTCACCCTCGCGGTGGCCGCGACGTGGGGCGCCACCGGGCATGCGGCGACCGGGGGCGGGGCCGGGGTGGCGATGGTCGCGT
>NZ_JAAFYZ010000216.1 GCF_018274385.1 Catenulispora pinistramenti
GACATCGCCGACGTCCCGGGGTCTTTCGGCGGCGCAGGAGGCGCCGGCGGATCGGGCGGCTACGTGCACGGCGTCGTGACTGCCGCGTCGGCCAACGGCACCTTGACCGTCGTGGTCGGGTCGGGCGGCACCGGCGGCGCCGGAGCGCCGTCCGCCTCCGTGACCCACGGGGTTGCCGGTGCTTCCGGGCAGTCGGGTGCCGCCGGCGCAGACAGCACGGTCAGTACCGGCGGCTCCGTCGTCCTGGCCGCGCACGGGGGAGCCCCCGGAACCGGCGGGGGCGGGGGCGCCACGACCGGAGCCTACGGCGCCAACGGACAGGGCGGCGCCGGAGGCACGGGCACCTGCCCGGCCGGCGCCGGACTCACCCGCACCGGCGGCAACGGAGGAAACGCCGGCCATGACAGCACCAGCGTCCCCGTGGCCGGCGGCCCCGGCGGCTCCATCACCAACGGCTTGCTCCCGCCCACCTCCAACACCGGCGGCCCCGGCGGCCTCAACACCCAGGGCACCTCACCGGCGGGAACCGGCGGCGCCGGGCACACCGGCTATGTCGTGCTGACCCTGCTCGACAGCCCCACGGCCGCCCCCGCGGGCGGGTCCACCTACACCGGCCAACAGATCGTGCCGTACTCCGGCAACGCCTTCGGCCAGACCCTCAACAGCCAGAACAGCTACGCCACCGCGGCCTGCGCCGGCGGCACCCTCACCGTCCAGATCGTCCTGAACCAGACCAACCACCCCGGCGCCACCTTCCAGCCGGTCTACCTTCTGGACAGCGGCAGCTTCGTCTGGACCGGCGTGATGCTGACCACCGACGCCAACGGCAGCGGCGCCGCCGCCTTCACCGTGACCGGTATCGCGCCCGGATCGCACACCATGGCCATCGACATCAACAACACCCCCAACCCCGGAGACACCTACTACGTGCCGACCGCACGCATCCCCTTCACCTGCTGACACCCGGCGATCACGCGGCCCCAGCCCCCGGCCGCGAACGCGGCACGAAGAGGAAGTGATGAAGCGATGCGGACCGTACGCACCGCCATCTCAAACCCACACAGATACCGGTCCCATAAGCACCCTGCGCGCCAGAAGGCTGAAGCAGCAGGAACCACTCATAGCCTGACCAGGATCGGAGACTACGACGCGGTTCGCATACACGACCTCCACCAGCTCAACGGCCCTTGCCCGGCCGGCTTGGACATCGACGGCCAGGACCCACCGTCCTGCAACGAGCCGCTGAGCACTGCGGGCCGCCGCAGACGTCGAGCACGAATGGCATCAAGTCCGCGTCCCCGGTAGTTCTCGGGGATGGTTCGATGACGTCACAGCGAGACCATCGCCGTGAAACTATCGAGATCTCCGAGAAGACGTGCAGAACAACAACTCAAAAGGCAGCGTGTATGCACGCTGCGGCTGCCGACGCCCGATCGATTCCCGACCGCAAGGGGGTTGTGCTCGAGCGGGACGGCCTGGGCATGGCTCCTGGTACTACGCCCTCGACCTGCCACGGGAGGTGGAGGGTCGTCGGTTGCGGATACGTCGGGGCGGGTTTCGGACCCGCAACGAGGCAAGATCCGCGCTGAACCGGCTGCGGCTACCAGATTCGTCCGGACGCCGGGTGGCGACCGTGGGACAGTGGCTGACGGTCTGGTCGGAGACCAGACTGCGGCTGCGGCACTCCACCAGCCGTAGCTACCGCAGCATCATCGAGCACTACCTCATCCCGCACCTGGGGAAGGTGCCGTTGGTCGAGCTGGACCACAAGACAGTCGCCGCCATGTTCCGGGCGATCATCAAGGGCGGGGGAGTGTCGGGGAGGTCGCTGACGGCTGCGACCCTGCACCGGATCCACGCCACTCTCTCGGCGGCTCTGAACCGCGCCCGCCGCGAGGGGCTGATCGTCGGTAATCCGGCCCGGCTGGTGCGTCTGCCGCGCTCGCGTCGGCCGCAGGCGGTGGTGTGGTTGCCGGATGTGGTGGCGGCGTGGGAGGCGTTCGGGATTCGGCCGGCGGTGGCGGTGTGGACCCCGACGCAGCTGGCCGAGTTCCTCACGCGGATCCGCGGGCATCGGCTGTACGCGGCCTTCCATCTCACCGCGCTGCGTGGCTTGCGCCGTGGCGAGGTCGCTGGACTGCGCTGGTGCGACGTCGACCTGGACAGCGGCGTCATCCACGTCGCCTGGCAGTTGCAGAGACGGGACGGCGACCTGGTGATCGGACCGCCGAAGACCGCCTCCGGCCAGCGGTGGGTCGCGCTGGACTCGCTCACTGTCGAAGTGCTGCGCGCTCACCGCGAACGCCAGCTGGTGGAGCTGCGTGAGGCTGGAGCGGTCGACACCGGCTACGTGTTCACTGATGCTGTTGGGCTGCCGCTGGCACCTGCCCGTTTGTCGGATACCTTCCGGCGCCTGGTCAAGGCCACTCGGCTGCCACCGGTGCGGCTCCATGACCTGCGTCACGGCGCGGCGTCGCTGGAACTCGCCGTCGGGGCTGATCTGAAGTTGGTCTCAGATCAGCGTGGGCATTCCTCAATCGTGCTTACCGCCGATACCTATATCAGTATCCTGCCGCACCTGGTCCGCGACGTCGTCGAAGACGTCGCCGGGCTGCTCCTGCAACACGGCCTGCGCGTTCCGGGCCAGCCACGGTCGCGACGGCCGTTCGAGACCCGCTCCACGGTGCGGATGAGCGCGACTGTCTGACGTGTTGGTAGCCCGTCCGTAGTCCACAACGCCGGGATCTTCCGGGCGAATCGATCATGTCATGTCCGCAGATGCCCGAGCGCGGAATCAAAGCACAGGGATGGGTTTCCGCCTGCGGTTGAGTCCGAGCTGAACAACGCGATCACCCAGACTGCGTGGCGCACGGCGCCATGCGGTCATGTCGTGCTATCCAAGAACAGGGTCTGACCTGGGCGAATGACCATGGCCCCACATCGGACCCACGCCGGACCCACAAAACAAAACTGCTGGAACAGCAATACGCTGTTCCAGCAGGTCAATACGGGTGCGCCGCCAGGGACTTGAACCCCGAACCCGCGGATTAAGAGTCCGCTGCTCTGCCTATTGAGCTAGCGGCGCTTGATCTTGCCGGTGTCGCGTTGACGGGTGAAACATTAGCAGATCTTTAAGGGGTCCGCCGACCATGGGGCGGGGGTCGCGGGCGGCGGTTTCGGCGGCTTCCGGCGTGGTCGCGGGGGGAGCGGCGCCGGGGTGGTCGGCGTCCTTGGATGCCGCCGCCTTGCGCTGCCGCGTCGCCGCGTTGCTCCGTCGCCGCCTCGCGGCGGCGCGCTACTTCGCTGCGCGGAAGCAGCCCGCCAGGTGGTCGTCGACCATGCCGGTCGCCTGCATGAGGGCGTAGGCGGATGTCGGGCCGATGAACTTCACGCCGTTCTTCTTCAGGGACTTCGCCATGGCGGTCGACTCCGGGGTCTGGGTCGGGACCTGGCTGAAGGACTTCGGGCGGCGGCGGGTGGCGGTGGGGGCGAAGCTCCACAGGAAGGCGTCGAGGCCGTCGGGGAGGTCGCGGACGATGTGGGCGTTGTGGATGGCGGATTCGATCTTGGCGCGGCTGCGGATGATGCCGGGGTTGGCCAGGAGGTCTTCGACGTCTGCTTTGGTGAGGGCGGCTACGGCGTCGATCTGGAAGTTCTTGAAGGCGGTGCGGAATGCCTCGCGTTTGCGCAGGACTGTGATCCAGGCCAGGCCGGCTTGGAAGCCCTCCAGGCTCAGGCGCTCGAACAGGGCGTCGTCGCCGTGCAGGGTGCGGCCCCATTCCTGGTCGTGGTACTCCGCGTAGTCGCCGGTGGTGCCGGCCCAGCCGCAGCGGGGGAGGCCGTCTTCGCCTGTCAGGAGATCTTGCACGCGGCCCATGGTAGGCGGGGGTGCCGACAAGTGGGGAGTGCGGCGTCCGTCACGCTTCGTCGGCGTGCCACTTCACCGCGTGTTCGACCAGGGCCAGCAGGACGGTGACGGTGGAGGTGCGGTCGCGGGCGTCGCAGATCATGACCGGGGTGGAGGCCGGGATGGCCAGGGCCTCGCGCAGGGCGTCCTCGCTGTAGCTGCGGGCGCCGTCGAACTGGTTCACCGCCACGACGTGCGGCATGCCCCGGTGCTCGAAGAAGTCGATGGCGGCGAAGGCGTCGGCCAGCCGGCGGACGTCGGCCAGGACCACCGCGCCGACCGCGCCGCGGGCCAGTTCCTCCCACAGGAACCAGAAGCGCTCCTGGCCGGGGGTGCCGAACAGGTACAGGATCAGGTCCTCGGCCAGCGTGAGGCGGCCGAAGTCGAAGGCGACGGTGGTCGCGGTCTTGGCGGGCACGCCGACGGTGTCGTCGATGCCGCGCCCGACCGAGGTCATCTCCGCCTCGGTGGTCAGCGGCTCGATCTCGGACACCGAGCCGACCAGCGTGGTCTTGCCCACGCCGAACCCACCGGCGACCAGGATCTTGGCCGTTGTCTGCACGATCGCCATCGCCGTCCACCCCAGTTCCCGGCGTACATAAAGATCTGGAGAATGGTAGTGGACGACGATGTTCGACTGCATGTCGGCAGGTGCGCGCCGGAATCGTAGAACGTTGACGGGGGCGCGGGGCGCTGCCGCGATCCCAGGACGCTGAAACCCCGCGGGTGGTTGACCAGCGCATTCGGCCGTGGCGACGAATTCCCCGGAAGCTCTTGACGGGTGTCGTGTCCATCACTTTTCATAGCCCGAACAGATGAGTCGCTAATAGTTCGAATTCGACGGGTAGGGAGAGTATGTCCGAGATTCTGACCGGGGCCACTACCTCCACCTCCATAGGCGAGCCCGGGACGCAGCTGGAACGGGCCGACCCAGCCCCCGCCAAGCCCGAACTGGCCCGCTCCCTGGGCCTCGTCGGCGCCGTCCTGCTCACCCTCTCCTGTCTGACCCCGGCCAGCTCGCTGTTCGTCATCGTCCCCGGCCTGTTCGCCACCCAGGGCACCGGTACGGCGCTCACCTTGGCGATAGCCGGCGTCCTGTGCGTCGGCGTCGCCTTCTGCTACTCCGAGCTGGGCACGTTGATCCCCTCGGCCGGCGGCGAGTACGCCATGGTCGGCTCGCTCCTGGGCCGGGTGGCCGGCTGGCTGACGTTCTTCCTGGCCGGCGTCGCGGCGTTCATCATCCCGCCGATCATCGCCATCGGCACCGGGGAGTACCTGCACGCCGCCATCCCCGCGCTCCCGGTCAACGGCGCCTACACCGGCGCGTTCGTGATGGCCGTATCGACCGTCATGGGTGTCTTCGACCTGCGCGCCAACGCCTGGATCACCGGTGTCTTCCTGGTCCTGGAGGTGGTCGCGGCCGGGCTGGTGGCCGTGCTCGGCTTCGCCCACAGCCATCAGGGCGCCAGTGTCCTGATTCACCCGGTTGTCGCAGACGGACCGAACACCACCCCGCTGCGCTTCGGCACCCTGATGGTCGGTCTAGCCGTCGCTTTGTTCGCCCTGCAGGGTTTCGCGACAGCTGTCTACCTCTCGGAAGAGATCCAGAAGCCACGCCGCAACGTCTCCCGCGCCGTCCTGTGGACGCTCGCCCTCGGCGCCGTCGTGGTCATCGTCCCGACCGTGGCCGTCACCCTCGGCGCGAGCGGTGCCGGTGCCCTGACCGGTGCGAACTTCGACCTGATCGGCCTGGTCAAGACCTGGAGCAACGCGCCGGTCGGCGCCTTCGTCGCCCTCTGTGTCGCCGCGGCCATTGTCAACGCCGCGATCGTCATGGTGATCCAGAACTCCCGCATCCTGTTCGCCTCGGCCCGCGACAAGGCGTGGCCGGAGCCGGTGAACCGGGCGCTCGGCACGGTCTCGGCCCGCTTCGGCGCGCCGTGGGTGGCCACGCTCGCGGTCGGCGCGCCGGGCGCCGCGCTGTGCTTCGCGCCGGTCGACACGCTCAACGGCGTCACCGGCGTGGCGGTGACCGGGCTGTACCTGGTCGTCGCGGTGGCGGCGTCGGCGGGCCGGCGGGGTGCGTACAAGGCGAGGAGCGCCTGGCGCATGCCGTGGTGGCCGCTGGTGCCGGTACTGGTCGTGGCCAGCCTGGTCGGCGTGCTGTTCGAGCTGTGGCGCAGCCAGCCCTCGGACCTGTACTGGACGCTCGGCGCCACCGCCGCGGCGGCCCTGTACTGGCTGCTCTACCTGCGGCCGCGCGCCGCGACCCGGTGGCTCATCGACGCCGAGCCCGGCGGCGAGCCGGGCTGATGACTCCCCGTGGGAACTCCAGGAACTGGGAAAACCCATTCCGGGAGATAGTCGGCTCGCTACGATGCGTAGCTATGGGGGTAGACGATCAAGTGGACGCCGGTGCCGCCGCCCTGGCCGCCCGGATGCTGGAGCGCACCGGGGAGTTCGCGGCGTCCGTCGCCGACCGCATCAACACCCTCGTACCCGCCTACGCCGAACGGGTGCCGCTGGAAGTCCTGCAGTCCTCGGTCGCGGCCCACTATCGGGTGCTCTTCGACGGGCTGTTGGACCCGGCGCTGGAAGACAGCATCCCGGCCGACGTCGCCGGTCGCATGCGCGCCGCCGAGGGCGTGCCGATATCGGCGGTGTTCGAGGCCTACCAGATCGCCCTGTCCTTCATCTGGCAGCACCTGGCCGAGGCCGCCGAACGCGACGAGGTCGCGCCGCGGGTGGCGGTACGCGCCGCCTCGGAGCTGTGGCGACGGTTGTCAGGGTTCACCGATGTGATGTCCGACAGCTACCGCACCGAACTCGCGGCCCGGATCCGCAGCGAGGAGCAGCGCCGTTCGGCCCTGATCCAGGCGCTGTTGGAAGGGCACCTGTCCGAACCGCAGGTGTGGGAGGCCGCCGACGCGCTGCGGCTGCCGCATCAGGGCCCGTACGTGGTGATCGCCGCCCGGGTGGCCGGGGCCGGCGAGCACGGCCTGACCCGCGGGATCGAGGAGGGCCTGCAGCGCCAGAGCATCACCTCGGCCTGGCGGCTGCTGCACGACGTGGAGATCGGCCTGGCCAGCCTGCCGCGTCCGGCCGACCAACTGGACGTGCTGATCGAGGCGCTGGCCGCCGGCAGCGTGGGCCGGGTCGGGATCAGCCCGCTGTTCGACGACCTCACCGGCACCTCGCAGGCCCTGCGCCTGGCCCGCATCGCGCTGCGCGGCGCGGCCAGCCCCGGCAAGGTCGTGGTGTTCGGCCGCGACTCGCTGTCGGTGGCCGCCGCCAGCGCACCGGACGTGATGGCCCAGCTGTCGCACGCGATCCTGGCCGGGCTGGAGAGCATGCCCGCCGAGGACCGCGCGATCCTGCTGGACACCTTCGGGGCCTGGCTCGACCACGGCGGGTCCGCCGACGAGGCCGCGCGCCGGTTGTACGTGCACCCCAACACCGTGCGCTACCGGCTGCGGCGGCTGGAGGAGCGCACCGGTCGGACGCTGTCCGACCCCCGGCACGTCGCCGAGCTGAGCCTGGCGTTCGAAGTGGACCGGGGCCGCGTGGCCTGGCTGGCCGACGGCGACGGCCCGGCCGCCGAACGCTGACTTCATATAGAAGTGGCCTGATCAGGTCGTCGGCTTCCGCCCGACACCGGCGAACCCATACGTTGCGATCCGCGCCAGATCCGGATCCGGCGCCGAGTCCGGCCGCCACTCGGCCACCGTGCTCAGTCCCGGCTCCAGCAGCTCGAAGCCTTCGAAGAACCGCAGCACCTGGAGCCGGGTGCGCGGAAAGTACTGCTGCGAAGCCCCCTGATATACGTCCTCTGTCGCGTCGAGCTTGTCCTCCCACTCCGGATCGTCGCCGGTGCCCAGATAGCTCAGCGCCAGAGAACTGCCCGGTGCCAGCAGGTCGCGATACGCGGCGACCGCGCCGAACGGGTCGTCCCGGTCGGAGAAGAAGTGCAGCACCGCGAGCATCAGCACCGCGATCGGCTGCTCGGGGTCCAACACCGCGACCAAGTCGGGGTCGCCCAGCACCGATTCCGGATCCAGCAGGTTCCCGGCGATCGCGGTGACGTGCCGACCGCCGCCGTCGGCCAGCAGCGCCCGGGATTCGGCGACCACGGCCGGATCGTGGTCGACGTAGACCACCCGGACGTCCGGTGCGACCCGGGCCGCGACCTCGTGCACCGGATCGGCGGTCGGCAGCCCCGAGCCGATGTCCACGAACTGCCGGATGCCGTACCCGCCGGCCAGTTCCCGGACCACCCGCCCGAGGTAGTCACGGTTCGCCCGGACCAGCCGCCGCTGGTCCGGATTGGCGGCGATCACCACGTCGGCGGCGGCGCGGTCGACGGGCGTGTGGTGGGTGCCGCCGAGGAAGTAGTCGTACATCCGGGCCACGCTCGGAGTCTGCGTCGGGTCCTCAGCCATGCCCCCGATGCTAGACGCCCGCCGAGCCGCGCTGGTCCGAATGGGGCGCCGAGCCGCGCTGGTCCGAATGGGGCGCGGAGCGGCGCGCCTCCCGGGAGCCGTGAGCGTTCCGCTCCCATTGTGGATCCGCACCCGAAGATCGGCCGAGGAACGGACCGCATGCGCAGAACACGTATTCACTTGTCGGGTCGGCCGCGGGCCCGCCGCTGGGCGGCGGTACTGGCGGCGACGGCCGTGGCCGGGTTGTCCGCCGGGCCCGGGTGGGCCGCGACGACGCCCCGGCCGACCCCGGCCGAGCTCCAGTACGCCGCCGGCCAGCCGGTGATGACCATCGACAAGACGGTCCGCGACGCGCCGGACCCGCTGGTCCCCGGCTCGACGTTCACCTACCACCTGACGCTGTCCTGCTCCTCGCTGCGCGACTCCTGCCAGGACGTGGTGCTCTCGGACACGCTCCCGGCCGAGTTCGACGTCGACACCCTGCCGGCCTCCACGCCGACCCGGGAGGTGGACTACGACCCGGCGACCCGCAAGCTCACCGTCACCTTCAAGACGCCGCTGCCCTCTCCGCCGAACCCGGCCGGCTCGACCGGCATCCCGGCCGGCGGCACCCAGGACGTCGACGTCGTCATGAAGGTGCCGGACTCCGGCTCGTTGAAGAACGGCCAGACGGTCAACAACACCGCCACCGCCTCGGCCGCCAACGCCGACACCGTGCTGGACTCGGCGAGCGTCACGGTGACCATTCCCAAGTACGCCGACGCCGGCGGCACCAAGAGCTGGAGCCCCGCGGCGAACGTCGCCACCCTCGGCGGCACCTCGACCGTCACCCTGGGCGCCGCGAACCTGTCCAGCGGCTCCACGCGGATCAGCCCGCTGGCGATCGAGGAAAACAGCGTGGCGATGTTCGACGACTTCGATCTCACCGGCATCGGCCCGGTGCGGCGCATGCCGGCCGGCGCGGACCGGGTCACGGTGCTGGTGTGCACCAAGCCGATCGGCTCGCCGTGCTCGGCCGCCGAGTACATCGCCGCTCCGGCCGTGCCCGGACCGGATCTGGCCCTGCCCGCCGGAGTCAGCCCCGGTCAGGTCACCGGCGTCAAGTTCGAGTTCTCCAACGCCGCAGGGACCCCGCTGCCCTACGACGCCACCGGGGCCAGCGTGCCGATCGAGGTGAAGCTGCGGAACACAGTCCGCTCCACCGGCGCCCCGCTGAACCCGCCGACCCGGCAGACGATCCGTAACTGCGCCGCGCCCTCGGTCAAGGACATCGCCAGCGGCTTCACGATCCTCGGCGAAGAAGCCTGCGCCACCCACGACATCCTGCCCAACGTCGCCACGGTCGACGTCGCCAAGCGCTTCTACTCCGACGCCAACGGCGACTTCTCGCAGAACGGCAACGCCGTCGTCGGGCAGCACTCCGGCGTCACCGCGAACGTGACCGCCAAGAACACCTCGCCGTTCCCGGTCCAGACCCTGACCATCACCGAGCCCTCGGACAGCACGGCCGCGCAGTTCGACGCCGTGGACGCCAAGACCGTCCGGCTGACCTTCCCGACCGGCGCCACCTCGGCCGAGCTCTCGGTGACCTGCGGCGACGGCACGGTTCTCCCGGTGCGCACCTTCACCGCCGCCGCGACCGTCCCCGCCGGCTGCCCCGCCGGCAGCCCGCCGAAGCGGATCTCGGTCACCTACAAGGGGAACATCGCGCAGGGCGCCACCGGCGCGCTGGCCGTGCACGGGAACCTCAACGGCAAGGAGACCAGCGCCGGGGTCCGCGACTGCGCCGACGCCTCGGCCACCAACCCGTCCGACGGCTCCGGCACCGCCGCCGGACTCACCTGCGCCACCTTGCCGATGCAGGAACCGAACTCCTCCGGCCACGGCTCCAAGACCTCCTCGCAGTCCGAGATCCCGCCGGGCCAGCCGGTCTGGTTCACCGTGGACTACAACAACACCGGCAACGTCCTGCAGCCGAACGTCGTGCTCACCGACCCCGCCGACCCGACCGCCGCCGGGAACCCGTTCGACCTGGTGCAGATCAGCGACGTCCAGGTGGTCACCTCGCCCACCACGCTGCCGGTGACCATCGAGCTCTTCGACCCGACCACCAAGGCCTGGGTGCGCTACGTGCGCGGCGACACCGCTCTGCCGGCGATCGCGCGGGGCGTGCGGTTCGTGGCCGCCAACGGCGTGCCGCCCGGCGGCCGCATCACCGGGCACATCCTGGTGACGCTGCGGGACGGCGTGGAGCCCGGGCAGAACGTGCACAACTGCTTCAGCACCTCGGTCGACAGCAAGGTCACCGACAACCGCTGCACCGACGTCGCGACCGGTCCGGCGCGCGCCGGGGCCTCGCTGACCAAGTCCCTGAGCCCCGCGACCGTTTCGCGGCCGGTGCCCGGGGTGGCGCCGCAGACCGTGAACGCCCGGCTGACCGTGGTGAACACCGGGAACGTGAGCCTGAAGCAGCTGGTGCTCACCGATGCCGACCCGGCGTTCTTCGACGCGATGACGCTGACCGGGATCACCGGGGTCACGTTCCCGCCGGGGGCGAACCAGGTCCAGGTGGACGCGTGCGCGGTGTGCGGGGCGAACCCGACGTGGGTGCTCGGCTCGCCGACGACCAGCACGACGCCTTCGTTGCCGTCCGGGGTGAGCGCGGCGGACGTGCAAGGGCTGCGCGTCACCTTCACCTCGACGTCCGGCGGCTATGACATCGTTCCGCAGACCTCCGCGCCGAACGGCGGTCAGTGTCCGATGTCCAGCTTCTGCTTCACCGCGCAGCCGCGCGACGGCCTGCGGTCGGACCCGGGGACGCCGATCCCGGACACCGTCTCGGACACGGTGACCGGCGCGGGGGAGAGCCGATTGCAGAACCCCGGGCAGACGTTCCCGATCCCGCCGGGCAGCGCGACCGTGAACGTGGTCACCGGTACGCACCGGCTGAAAGTGGACAAGGAGCCGCCGGACCAGACCGTCAGCCCCGGCAACCCGGCGTCGTTCCAGCTGGTCACCACGAACACCGGCACCGCCCCGATCCAGGACCTGTCGATCGCGGACGCGATCCCGAACGGCCTGGTCTTCGACGACACCTTCGCCGGGACCGACGGCTATCCGTTCACCATCAGCTACACCGGCCCGACCGGGCCGGCGAGCCCGATGCCGTCGCAGGTCTCGTTCCAGCCCGCGCGCGACGCCGGCGGCAAGATCGTGGGGCTGACGTGGAAGTTCCCCGGCTTCACGTTCTACCCGACCGCGCAGATCACGCTCGGTTTCCAGGTGAAGCTGGCCGGCGGGATCGCGGCCGGGACGCGGATCACCAACAAGTACGCGGCCGGGTCGGACACGCAGGAGGGGATCACGTGCGACCCGTCCTCGCCGCGGCTGACGGTGCTGAGCAACAACCCGGCGCTCGGTCCCGGCACCTTCTGCCAGTCGCAGGCCGATGTGGTCGCCCGGCCCGGGGCCTCGTTCGACGCCGCCAAGTGGGTGGCCGGGGATCCGGCACTGGGGTTCCAGGACAGCTTCACCGGGGCGACCTATCCGGTGGGCGACGCGCGGTGCCCGTCGCTGGTGTATCAGGGGACTACTTACACGCGGTATCCGTGTATCGCGCTGACGAAGCCGGGCCAGAACTTCGAGTATCTGATCTCGGTGACCAATCAGGGCACTGAGCCGGCCGGTGCCATGTCCGTGCTGGACGTGTTCCCGGCTCCCGGCGACACCGGCGTGCTGCTGGGGGACCAGGATCGCGGGACCACCTGGGACACCGTTCCGCAGCTGGTCGGGCCGGTGACGTACGACGGCCCCGGGCAGGCGACGATCACCTACTCGGCGACGGCGAACCCTTGCGGACAGCGGATCGCCACGCCGCAGCGGCCTTGTCACGCGACGTCCTGGAACCCGGCGCCGCCCGGGCACCCGACCGGGTTCGAGGCCGGGGTGGCGTACGCGCCGGGGCTGGCGCCCGGGGCGACGGTGACGTTCCGCATGACGTTCCAGGCGCCTGCCGACCTGAGCACTCCGGCTTTCCCGGCCCCGGCGTGGAACTCCTTCGCGCACACCGAGACCGTCTCCACCGGCGCGCTGCCGGTGACCGAGCCGCCGAAGGCCGGGATCGGGTTGGTGTTCGGGAATGTGAAGGTCGCGAAGCTGGTGAACGATCCGCCGGATGTGCCGTTCGGACCGTTCACCGTGGACTACTCGTGCAGCTTGACGACTGCCGGCGGGGTGACACAAGAGGTACGGACAGGACGCGAAAGCCTTACCGAGGCTCAGCCTTTGTCCCTGACCGGGATTCCGGCCGGCGCGGTATGCCGGATCTGGGAGTCGGACGCGGCCGGTGCGGTGACCGACCACGGTCCTGGCAATCCGCTGGTAGTCACGGTCGCTGTCGCGGCCGGTGCGGACCAGGTGCAGCGGTTCGAGATCACGAACCAGTTCCCGCGCCGCGACCTGGTGGTGTGGAAGCGGGTCACCGGGCCCGCCGCCGATGAGGTGGGGCAGGGGCCGTTCACGGTCACCGTCGACTGCTCGTTCCGCGGCAATCGGCTACCCGGCTTCCCGAAGGACCTGACGTTCACCGGCAACGGGAGTCAGGCCTTGACCGGGCTGCCGATCGGGAGCAAATGCGACGTCGAGGAGACGGACGCGGGCGGTGCCACGAGCCACGAGGAGTTCGTGACCAGTACCGAGCGGGCGACCGTGGTCACCTCGCGCACCGGGTCGAAGCGCGACGAGCCGACCTCGGACACCCCGGCGCAGGTCGTGGTGGCGAACTCCTTCGAGCAGGGCGGGCTGCTGATCGTGAAGAAGCTGGAGGGGCCGGGCGCGGCACCGGCCTCGCGGCGGTTCGGGTTCCACGTGCTCTGCGACTTCAACGGACGCAAAGCCGTGGTGGCGCGGGACGTCGAGATGGGCCCGCCGGACTTCCTGGTCACGGTCCCCGACCTGCCGGTCGGCGCCGTCTGCACGGTCACGGAGACGGACGCCGGCGGCGCCGACGCCCCGGCCGCGCCGGTCGGACCGCTGACGATCGAGCAGGGGGCCGCGAACGTGGTGTCGGCGACGCTGACGAACGTGTTCTCCGCCGGGCACCTGACGCTGGTGAAGCGGCTGGCGGGGGCGGGCGCGGCGGCGGCCGAGGCGGACGGCTTCGCCTACCCGCTGCACGTGCTGTGCACGGTGGACGGCGGCGTCGGCGCGTACGCGCTGGACGCGGTGTACCGGGTGAAGGCGGACGAGCCGTTCGCGGTGCCGGCGCCGATTCCGGTGGGCGCGCGCTGTTGGGTTGGCGAGGTGGACCGGCAGGGCGCGGAGTCGGTGCACATCGACCACGGGAGTGCGGCCGACGCGGCGGTGGTGAGTGGCCCCGGCGCGGGGATCACGATCACGGCGACGAACACCTTCACCGAGGCTCCGGAGCCGGGGACAGGGACTGGGACGCACGGCGGCAAGGGGCGGCCGATGCTGCCGGGGACGGGTGTGGGCGCCGGAGTGTGGATGAGTGCGTGGCTGGCGTTCGGGTTGCTGGCAGTCGGCGCCGCGCTGGTGTGGGGTCGGCGGCGCGGGGGTGTTGGTGATGGGATGCGGTAGGAGATAGATGGCGTTTAAAGGCCCGGCTCGGGACTGAGCCGGGCCTTTTGCTTGAGGCGGACCACCAACCACCAACCTCCACCCACCAACCACCCTCACGCCACCACCGGCCCCCGCTCCCCGGACCCCCGCGCAATCAACCGCACCGGCACCGTCACCCACTCAGGCCCGCGCTCCGGCTCCGCCAGCCGCGCCGTCATCAGCTCCAGTGCCGCGTGCGCCATCGCCGGGCTGTCCTGGGCGATCACCGTCATAGGCGGGTCCAGCAGTCCGGCCAGTGGGAAGTCGTCGAAGCCGACGATCGCCGGCCGCTGATCGCGCGGCACCTCGGCGGCCAGGTGTGTCAGCACCCCGAACGTGGTCGTGACGTTGCCGCAGACCAGCGCGGTGGCCGGTGATTCCGTCGACAGCACCGCGCGCAGCGCCTCGCTGATGCGCGCCTGCTCCGTCTCTCCCGGGTGGACCATGTCCGTCACCGGTCTGCCGTCGGCGCGTAAGCAGGCCCGGAAGGCGTCCGCGCGTTCCCGGGCGGTGAAGATGCGCTCATGGTCGCCGATGTAGGCGATGCGGGTGTGGCCGTGGTCGGCGAGTTGGCGGTAGGCCATGCGGATGCCGGCCGCGTTGTCCGCGAGGACGGCGTCGGTGGCGGGGCCGGTGATCGGGCGGTCGATGGCCACCACCGCGAGGCCGGCGGCCATTTCCGGGGCCAGGTAGGAGTGGTCGGGGCCGATCGGCTCGACGAGGACGCCGTCGAAGCCTCGGCGGGCCATCGACAGGACCACGGCGCGTTCGCGTTCTTCGTTGTCGGCGGTGGAGGCCGCGAAGACGGTGAGGCCGGAGGCGTAGGCGCCGCGTTCGAATTCCGCCATCAGGGGATTGCGGGCCGACATCTCGCGGACCGCCACGCCGATGGTGCGGCTGGTGCCGCGACGGAGTTGTTGAGCTTGTTCGTCCGGGCGGTAGCCGAGGGTGTCGATCGCGGTCTGGACCCGGCGGGCGAACTCCGCTCCCACCGTCGGGTCGGCGTTGACCACGCGCGATACCGTGCTCAGCGCCACGCCGGCCTCGCGGGCGACGTCCACCATGGTCGGGCGTCGGGAACGGCGCCCTGAAGCCTTCGTCATGAAAAGTCCGCTCCGCGGCCGTGCCGTGACCTGATCGAGATGTTCTCAGGGGTTGACGATGCCTGGGGCCGCGCGCCTAGATTAACGCGAAAATAACGTTTTCTCAAAGCATGGTGCTCCCTCCCATCCGTGCCCTCCCGCGCCCCGCGCGGCGGACGCCTTGTCCCGAAGGAGTCAGGATGTTGTCTAAGGGTTTACGTCTGGCGTGTGCTGGCGCGGCCGTCGCGGTCGGTTTGACCGCGTGCTCGTCCTCCTCGTCCAGCGGCAGCGGCGGTAAAACGCTCAAGGTCGCCTACCAGAAGTTCGGCAACGAGATCCACGTCGACGCGCACATGCAGAAGGTGAAGGCGCAGTTCGAGGCCGCGCACCCGGGCATCAAGATCCAGCTGGACCCGATCAACGTGTCCGAGAACGACTACTACACCAAGATCGACCTGATGATGGGCTCCAGCTCCACGGCGCCCGACGTGGTGTATGAGGACACCTTCCTGATCAACTCCGACATCCAGGCCGGCTACCTGACGCCGCTGGACTCCTATCTGTCGACCTGGAGCGACTGGTCGCAGTTCCCGGACACCGCCAAGGCCGCGGCCCGCGGGCTGGACGGCAAGACCTACGGCGTCCCGATGGGCACTGACACCCGCGCGCTGTACTACAACAAGGACTTGCTGACCAAGGCCGGGATCGCGATGCCGTGGCAGCCGAAGTCGTGGGCCGACGTTCTGGCCGCCGCTAAAGCGGTCAAGGCCAACGATCCCGGCGTGATCCCGATGAACATCTACGCCGGTAAACCCGACGGCGAGGGCAGCACCATGCAGGGCTTCGAAATGCTCCTGTACGGCACCCAGGACCCGCTCTACAGCAGCGCCAGCAAGAAGTGGATCTCCCCCAGCAAGGGCTTCTCCGACTCGCTGCAGTTCCTCAAGGACGCCTACAGCGGCGGCCTGACCCTGTCCCCGCAGCAGGAGCTGGACCCCAACGTCGGCAACGTGGTCGGCGGGCAGCTGCTCCCGCAGAGCAAGCTGGCCATCGACCTGGACGGCTCGTGGGTCACCGGCACCTGGACGCCGACCGGGGCCAAGCCCTGGCCGGCCTGGTCCAGCACGCTCGGCGAGGCCGCGATGCCGACCCAGGACGGCGGCGGCAAGGGCACCATGAGCATGTCCGGCGGCTGGACGCTGTCGGTGACCGCGAAGTCCAAGAACAAGGACCTGGCCGCGCAGTTCATCGAGCTGGCCCTGAACAAGGACAACTCGGCGTCCTACGACGTCGCCGACGGCCAGATCGCGGTGCGCAACGACGTCGCCACCGATCCCACGTACCAGAACTCCAACCCCACCACGGCCTTCTTCACCGGCCTGGTCCCGGTCACCAACTACCGCCCGGCCTACGCCGAGTACCCGAAGGTGTCCGACGCGATCCAGGTGGCGATGGAGGCGGTGATCACCGGACAGTCGTCGCCGGCGGATGCGATGAAGTCCTATACGGAGTCGCTGAAGGGCATCGTCGGCTCTAGCAACGTGGCGGCGGGCACCAGCTGATGAAGTTCCGCACAGCCATCGCCGGCGAGGACCTCGCGGCCGCGGCGCTCGGGGGGCCCACGTCCCCCCGCCCCGGCCGCGCGGCCCGCCTGGCCCGGTCGACCCGGCAACTGCCGCTGGCGCCGGCCCTGATCATGCTCATCCTGTTCTTCCTGGGCCCGGTGCTGTGGAGCATCTACAGCTCGTTCACCAACGCCGCGCTCACCGGCGACGGCGCGGCGAACCCGCAGTGGGTCGGGCTGGAGAACTTCCGGCGCCTGTTCTCCGATCCCAACGTCACCAACGGGATCTGGCTCACCGTGGTGTTCGTCGTGGGCTCGGCGGTGATCGGGCAGAACCTGCTCGGTCTGGCGATCGCGCTGCTGATGCGCGGCCGGAACCGGTGGCTGCGCGGCACGGTCGGCGCGATCGTGGTGTCGGCCTGGGTCCTGCCGGAGGTGGTGAGCGCGTTCATCTGGTACGCGTTCCTCGGCCAGGACGGGACTTTGAACCAGGTCACGAAGGCCCTCGGGATCGGCTCGCAGGACTGGCTCTACAGCAGTCCGATGCTGGCCGTGATCATCGCCAACACCTGGCGCGGCACCGCCTTCTCGATGCTGGTCTACAACGCGGCCCTGGCCGACGTCCCGCTGGACGTCCAGGAGGCCGCCGAACTGGACGGCGCCAGCGGCTGGCGGCGGCTGTGGTCGGTGACCCTGCCGCTGATCAGATCCGCGATCGTGACCAACCTGATGCTGATCACCCTGCAGACGCTGTCGGTCTTCACCCTGATCTACGTCATGACCGCCGGCGGCCCCGGCTTCGCCAGCTCCACCCTGCCGGTGCTGATGTACCAGCAGGCGTTCAAGTTCTCCGAGGTCGGCTACGGCACCGCGATCTCGTTGCTGCTGCTGGCGATCGGCGCGGTGTTCTCGTTCGTGTACGTACGCGTCCTGAAGCCGGAGGCATGAGATGGGGGTGGACACACCAAGCCGCCGCGCGGCCCGCCTGGTCTGCGCGGGGATCCTGGTCCTGATCGGGGTGGCGTTCCTGGCACCGCTGATCTGGCTGGTGCTCTCGTGCTTCGACGCCTCGGCCCAGACCAACGTGAAGTTCCCGGACCACCCGAGCCTGGACAACTTCCGGGCCGTGATGAACACGGACATGCTGTGGCGGCCATTGTGGAACGGCCTGCTGCTGTGCGGCGGATCGGCGCTGATCACCGTGCTGATCGCGACCTTCGCGGCGTACCCGCTCTCGCGCTACCAGACCAGGTTCCGCAAACCGTTCCTCTACACCGTCCTGTTCGCGACCGGCCTGCCGATCACCGCGATCATGGTCCCGGTCTACGGCCTGTTCGTCCGACTGCAACTGGTCGACTCGATGCCGGCCACCGCCCTGTTCCTGGCGACCACTTCGCTGCCGTTCGCGATCTGGCTGATCAAGGGCTTCATCGACAGCGTCCCGATCAGCCTGGAGGAGGCGTCCTGGGTGGACGGGGCGAGCCCGATGCAGGCCCTGCGGCACATCGTGGTGCCGCTGATCGCCCCCGGCATGTCGGTGGTACTGATCTTCACCTTCATCCAGGCCTGGGGGAACTTCTTCGTCCCCTTCATCCTGCTGCAGAGCCCAGAGAAACTGCCGGCGTCGGTCACCGTATTCACCTTCTTCGGGCAGTACGGCGCGGTCGCCTACGGCCAGTTGGCGGCCTACTCGGTGCTGTACTCGATGCCCGTAGTGGTCCTGTACCTGATCGTCTCCCGCACGATGGGAGGCGCTTTCCGCTTCGCGGGCGCGGCGAAGGGCTGAGCAGGGGCGGGTAACCCGCGTTCCGACCCGCCCCCCACACCCGACGGCGGCTAGGATCAGCCCTCAACGAGTTGTCGCCCCGCCCGGCCACCGGCCCGGGACCTTCAGTGGAGTGAGCAGTACGGACCGGTCCGGCGGACCCGACGAGGCCGGCGGCGAGCCCGACCCCGCCGCCGCCGGCTCCCGCGCCCGCGTGGCCGGGCTGGGGCGGTGGCCTTGGGTGGCCGGCGCGGTGCTGGCTGGGAGCCAGGTGCTGGTGGTTGTGGTCGTGGGTCGGCAATGGCGGGTGGTTGGTGTGGGGTTGGTGGTTTTGGTGACGCTGGTGGGGGTTGGGTATGCGATGTTCGGTGGGGAGCGGAAGCGGTAGGTG
>NZ_JAAFYZ010000217.1 GCF_018274385.1 Catenulispora pinistramenti
CTCCTGGTGCTCATCGGACTCAACACCCACGAGCTACACAGGAGGCCCTGCCTTTATGCGTACATTGACACCAAATCACTCAGACGAGTCCACGCCACACACAACGTTCGGTTGAGCAACAGGCTCTTAAGACCCAAGACCTAACAGCAACCAGCCCCGCAAACCCCAGCCCTCAAGAAGCCGCGATCCAACCCCGGGGCCAGTGAGCGCCCACAACGCCGCCTTCACCAGCACCCCGAGCGCACCCTCCGAGCCGCCGCGCAGCGCAGCGTCCAGTTCGCCGAGCGCCAGCAGCCACCGCGAGATCTCCACCGCATTCCGCGAGCACGCGAAATCATTCGCGCCTCTCATAATCGGCCGGAGATGTGGCGCCGCGTTCGCCATTTGTTTCCCCCGTGTGTCAGGGGCCTTACCCGGGCTCGATTTTCGCGGGGTCCTATCCGTGCGGAACAAGTTGGCGGCGTGGATTTGGCCCGTCTGGACGAGGCGTGGGCTGTGGCTCGGCGGATAGCCTTCAGCCTGAAGTGCGAACCACACTTACCGTGGCCCGGTTGGGTGCACGGCTGCTTTTCCTTGTCGGTGATTCCGGCATGCGACTTCACCGATACCTGTCAGGTCACTGCGCCTGCGCGCCCATATTCTCCAAGTCACCTTCGCCCGCCGTCGCCACAGATTTGTACCAGGAGAGAAATGAGCAACGCACAGAAGTTTGCGATCGTCGGGCTCAATGGCCGGTTTCCCGGTGCCCGGGATGTGGAAGAGTACTGGTCCAACCTCAAATCGGGCGTGGAGAGCATCACCACGTGGTCGGCGGAGGAATTGATCGGGGCGGGGGTGGAGCCCGGGTGGGCCAACAATCCGGCGTATGTCAAGGCGCGGCCGACGTTCGCTGATCTGGAGAAGTTCGATGCGCGCTTCTTCCGGTTCACGCCTCGCGAGGCGGAGGTCCGGGACCCGCAGCACCGGATGTTCCTGGAGTCGGCCTACAGTGCGTTGGAGGATGCCGGTTACGACCCGTTCTCCGTTCCGGGGCGGGTCGGGGTCTTCGCCGGCAGCGCGCCGAACTTCTATGAGCAGCAGAACGTGCGGCATCATCGCGACCGGGTCCAGGCGGTGGGCCAGATGGCGGTCTCGATCGGCAACGGGACCGACTACATCGCGCCGACGGTCTCCTACAAGCTGGGGTTGAGCGGCCCGAGCGTCAACGTGGTCACCGCCTGTTCCTCCTCTCTGGTCGCCGTGCACTTGGCGTGCCGGGCCCTGATGAACGGCGAGTGCGAGACGGCGGTGGCCGGCGGCGTCGAGGTCGAGCTGCCGGTCGTGTCCGGCTACTGGTGGATGGAAGGCGGGATCTACTCCAAGTCGGGCCACTGCCGGCCGTTCGACCACGAGGCCGACGGGACCATCTTCGGTACCGGTGTCGGTACCGTCGTTGTCCGACGCTACGAGGACGCTGTGCGGGACCACGACCACATCTACGCTGTGATCCTGGGCTCGGCCGTCAACAACGACGCCGCCGATCGGGCCGGGTTCACCGCGCCCAGCATCAGCGGTCAGCGCGCGCTGATGGAGGCCGCGTTCGATGACGCGGACGTCGATCCGGCGAGCATCGGCTACGTCGAGGCGCACGGTACCGGCACGATCGTGGGCGACCCCATCGAGATCACCGCGCTCAGCGAGACGTTCGCCGCGCGGGGCGTGACCGACGAGTCGCAGTGCCTGATCGGCTCGGTGAAGGGCAACATCGGGCACATGGGCCCGGCTGCCGGGGTCGCCGGTCTGATCAAGGCCGTGATGATGGTCCGCGAGGGTGTGGTGCCGCCGCTGGTGAACTTCACCGAGGCGAACCCGAAGATCCAGTTCGATCGCACGCCCTTCGCGGTCAACACCGAGCCGGCTCCCTGGCCGCAGCCCGCGGGCAAGCGGCGGGCCACCGTCAGCTCCTACGGCGTCGGCGGCACCAACGCCTTCGCCATCGTGGAGGAGCCGCCGAAGGCCCCGATCGGCGGCCGGGCCCGGACCTGGCAGGTGTTCCCGTTGTCCGCGCGGACCGAGAACGCGCTGGACGCCGCCGCGGCCAACCTGGGAGCGACGTGCACGCAGGCCGTGGGCCAGTGGAACGGCCGCAAACTCGCCAACGCCGCCTTCACCCTGGCCACCGGGCGCCCGCAGCTGCCGGTGCGCCGTGCCGTCGTCGCCTCCGACACCGGTGCCGCCGCCAAGGCGCTGACCGGGTTCGACACCAAGAAGCTCGCCTCCGTACACAACGGCCAGGCCGGCAAGACCGAGACCCCGGTGGTCTTCGTCTTCCCCGGGCAGGGTTCGCAGCACCTCGGCGCGGCCGCCGACCTGTATGGCACCGAGCAGGTCTTCACCGTCGAACTCGACCGGGTCGCGGCGCTCATCGAGAAGCACATCGGCATCGATCTGCGAGAGGCGATCCGCGACGAGAAGTCGGGCATCGACGTCAACCAGACCCAGATCGCCCAGCCGCTGCTCTTCGCCGTCGAGTACGCCCTGGCCCGGCTGTGGCTCTCCTGGGGTGTCACGCCCGCCGCGATGGTCGGCCACAGCGTCGGGGAATTCGTGGCCGCGACGCTGGCCGGTGTGTTCTCGCTGGAGGACGCCGCCCGGCTGGTCGCCGAACGAGGCCGGCTGGTGCAGGAGATGGAGCCCGGCCGGATGCTCGCGGTGATGGTCGCCGAGGACCAGTTGGGCGAGATGCCCGACGGTGTGTCCGTGGCGGCGACCAACGCACCGGAGGTCACCGTCGTCTCCGGGCCCCACGAGGCGATCGAGGCCTACGCCGCCCAGCTGGACGCCCGCGGCGTCGGCTTCCAGGCCCTGCACACCTCGCACGCGTTCCACTCCGCGATGATGGACCCCGCGGTGGCACCGCTCACCGAACTCGTGGCCCAGACCGAGCGCAACGCCCCGACCGTTCCCATCGTCTCCAACCTGACCGGGGACTACCTCACCGTCGAGCAGGCCGCCGATCCCACGTACTGGGCCCAGCATCTGCGAAGCGCCGTGCGGTTCTCCGAGTCGATCAGCAGACTGATGGAGGACGGACACACGACGTTCCTGGAAGTCGGACCCAGCCAGGCTCTCACCGCGCTGATCCGGCCCCGGATAACGGCCACCGGCGGCTGCGCCGTGCCCTCGCTCCACCACGAGCGCCGCGCCGTCCCCGACGGCCGGGTCATGGCCTCGGCGTTGGCTGAGCTGTGGTGCCACGGCGTCTCGGTGGATTGGGCCGCCTTCTACGGCGACGAGACCCGCTGCAAGGTGACGCTGCCGACGTACCCCTTCGAACGGCAGACGTTCTGGCTGGAGCCCCCGACTGCCGCAGCGGCATCCGCCACCGCGGCGGCGGCTCAGGCCCGCGTCCGTTCGATGGATCCCCTCCAGCTGTTCCGCCCGCACTGGGTGGAGAAGCACCGCACCGCGACGAACACCGGACCCGGAGCGGGAACGGGAGCAGGAGCGGGAACGGGCCGCCGCTGGCTGCTGTTCGCCTCCAGCAATCCGCTCGTGGACCGCCTAATCAGCACCCTGCGTCGGTCCGGCGAGACGGTCATGACCGTGAGCGTCGGCGAGGAGTTCACCGAGGCCGGACCGGGACGCTTCCTGATCCGTCCCGGCGAGAAGAGCGACCACGACCTGTTGCTGGAGCAGCTGAGCGACGAGGACCGTCTGCCGGACCGGGTGCTCCACACCTGGCTCCTGGACGCCCCCACCGGCCTGAGCGACCACGCGGTGCAGAGCACGCAGGACCGCGGGTTCTTCAGCCTTCTGGGGCTCACGCAGGCACTCGCCAAGCACGCCGAAGGCCGCGACGTCCACATAGACCTGATCTCCGCCGGGGCCTTCGACATCTCCGGCGAGGAGGAGATCGAAGCCGCGCGCACCACCGTTCAGGGCCTCGGCAACCTGATCCCCCAGGAGATCCCGCACCTCTCCTACCGCCACATCGACCTGCGGGCGGGCGCCGCGAAGGGCGGGCAGACCGGCGGGGAGGCCCTGCTGCGCGAGATCTTCGCCGACCCGGTCGACGACAAGGTCGCGCTGCGCGGACACAAGCGCTGGGTCTGGAGCTACGACCGCGTCGAGACGCGCTCGGTGACGGAGGTCCCCGCCGTCCTGCGGGAGCGCGGCGTCTACCTGATCACCGGCGGGCTCGGCGGCATCGGGCTGGCTGTGGCCGAGGATCTGGCGCGGCTGGCGGCGGCGCGGGTGGTGCTCACCTCGCGCAGCCCCTTCCCCGAGCGGTCGGAGTGGGACGCGATCGTGGCCGCGGCGCCGGCCGACGACGTCCTGGCCAAGCGGATCGCGGCGCTTCGCCGGATCGAGGCGCTGGGCGGCCAGGCGATGGTCGTTCAGGCCGACACCGCTGACGAGGCCGCGATGCGCGCGGCCGTCGAGCAGGCCGAGGAGGCGTTCGGCCCGATCAACGGGGTGCTGCACTCCGCGGGTGTCCCGGCCGGCGGCATGATGGCGGTCAAGGCCCGGGCCGAGGCCGAGCGGATCATGGCGCCGAAGATCGGCGGCCTGCTCGCCCTGGACCGGATCTTCCAGGACCGCCTGGACTTCCTCGTGCTGTTCTCCTCGATCTCCTCGGTCGCCACCGACTTCGGTCTGTCGGACTACGCCGCCGCCAACGCGATGCTCGACGCCTATGCCCAAGCCCGCGCCGACGACGACACCCACGTGGTCTCGATCAACTGGGGCGCCTGGTCGGAAGTGGGTATGGCGGTCGACACCGCCGCGAGCGCCCCCGGGGCCTTCCGTTCCCTGCAGGCGAACGCCGCAGCCGCTGCGAGCGGCACAGCCCTGGCGGAAACCGCTGGCGCCGCTGGCACCGTTGCCGCTGCTGACAGCACCGCCAACACCGTCAGCACCGTCGACAGCCCGCTTGCCAGCGGGCAGCTGTCGACCGAGAACGGCCGGCATGTCTTCACCGCCGAGATCGCGCCGCATTCCCACTGGGTCCTGAGCGAGCACCTGATCGGCGACCGGCAGGTGTGGCCGGGCGTCGCGCACGTCGAACTCGTCCGGGCGATCTACCAGGCCGCGGTCCCGGTTCCGGACGGCAAGGCGGTCGAGATCTGTGACGTGCTCTTCCAAGGCGTGCTCGAAGTCAGCGCGCCCCGCAAGCTCCGCGTGACGTTCGAACCGGCCAACCAGGCGGACGACGAGTACGAGTTCACCGTCTCGGCCAGCGCGATGCCGGGACGTCCCGACAGCTGGACGGTCTACGTCACCGGCCGGGTCCGTCTCGGCGAGGCCGTGGGCCGCACCGTCGACATCGACCAGCTCTGGGCGGCGAGCACGGAGGCGGACCCGTTCACCTTCGGCGTCGGCCTGGACTACGTCCCGGAGGCGGGCCTGGACTGGTGGGTGCGCTTCGGGTGGCACTGGTGGACGGTCCAGGAGCGGCGGACCACTCCGGGCACCACCATCGCGCGCCTGGCGCTCCCGCCGGAGTTCGTGGACGAGATCGGCTCCTACGTACTGCATCCGTCCCTGCTGGACTGCGCCACCGCGCTGGCGGTCGATCTGCGCGGACTGCTGCGGCCGGGTCAGGCGTTCCTTCCCTTCTCCTACGGAAAGCTCACCGTGCACGCGCCGCTCACGCCGCGGCTGTTCAGCGTGATCAAGCACATGAGCGACCCGGGCAGCGCGCTCCAGAGCTTCGACATCGACCTGGTCGATGAGGACGGACGGCTGCTGGCGGAGATCGCGGGGTTCTCGGTCCGGCTGCTCGCCGCCGACAAGCCGTTGGACACGACTCCCCAGACGGCCGCGGCACCCGAGGCCGTCGCCATCTCGAAGCCCGCTGCGGAACCCTCCACGGAGACTGCGCCGGGCATCGACCCCAGTTCCGGGTTGCGGACCGAAGCCGGCTTGCAGGCATTGCGGCAGATCCTGGCCGAGCGCCTCGGGCCGCAGATCGTCGTGCTCCACGAGGACCTCGACGCCAAGCTGGAGCGGGTCAAGGCACTGACCGGGGACCGGCTGACGCAGTCGCAGGGTTCGATGGCGTCGGTGTCGGGCGATACCCGCAAGGCCCGCCCCGCCAAGTCCGCCAAGCCCTCGAAGGGCAAGCCGAGCGGCCACGACGCGGGATCCGTGATCGCGACCCTGCTCGACTTCTGGCGGGACACCCTCGGCGACGACGACCTGGGCGTCGATGACGACTTCTTCGACTCGGGCGGGAACTC
Source organism: Catenulispora pinistramenti (assembly GCF_018274385.1). Classification (GTDB taxonomy): domain Bacteria; phylum Actinomycetota; class Actinomycetes; order Streptomycetales; family Catenulisporaceae; genus Catenulispora; species Catenulispora pinistramenti. The sequence goes on from NZ_JAAFYZ010000217.1 coordinate 6,225, forward strand.
GCTGGTCGCCGTCCAACTGGGCGCGCGGATCCGGGCGTACTTCGACATCAAGCTGCCCATCGTCGTGCTCTTCGAACACCCGACGGTGGAACAGCTCGCCGTGGTGGTGGAGGCCCAGCTCAAGAACCGTCTGCAAGGGGCCGACAGCGCGGGGCAGACCGCGTCCGCGAGCCGCGCATGAGTTCCACGCAAAGGGCAGCCGCAGCACAGCGGCTGCCCGCCGCGGGCCCTGCGACGCGGTCACGAGCGGGCATCGCGCAGGAACGGTTCTGGTGGCTGGAGCAGACGAACACGACCGAGGCCAGTCTGCATCTGAGCGGACTGCTCCGGTTCTGCGGGACCGGGCTGACCGAGGAGCACGTGGCGGCGAACGTGGCCCAGATGGTCGCGGAGCAGCCGGCGCTTCGCACCGTTTTCGAGGAGGTCGACGGGGAACTCTGGCAGGTAGTGCTCCCCGGCCTGCCCCCCGACGTCGCAGAGCACTTGCACATCGTCCACATGGACTCATCCGTCGGCACCGGCACCGATTCCAGCACCAGCACCAGCACCGACGACCGGATGGCCGAAGCCGTCGAGATCGCGCGCCGGCTCGCGCACGACCCCTTCGATCTGCGTCGCGGACCGTTGTTCCGCATCGCGATGCTCGTGCTGGATCCCGACGAGTTCCTGCTGCTGGTGACCGCGCATCACCTCATCAGCGACGGCTTCTCGATCTCGCTCATGGGCCATGCGGCGACGTTGGGCTCTCCCGGGCCGGTTCAGGTGACGTACCTGGACCATGCCGAGGCGCAACGTGCCCGGGTGGCTGCTGGAGACTACGAGCGAGAGCTGACGCACTGGAAGGAGCTGCTCCGCGACGCCCCACCGATCACGACCTTCCCGCTGGACCACCCGCGGCCGGCCGTCTGGTCCCCGATCGGGGCGAATCTCACCGACGAGGTCGATCCCGCGCTCGCCCAACGGGTCCGGAGCCTGGCGGCCCGCCAGCGACGCTCCCCCGGCGCCGTCCTGGTCGCGTGCTACCTGATCGTGCTCGCCGGCTGGAGCGGCCAGCGGGACCTGATCACGGCCACCAGCACGCTGGGACGCTCGGTCGAGGGGACCACCGGCGTCGTCGGGCTCTTCCGGAACTTCGCCCCGCTGCGCTGGACGGATACCGGCGAGTGGCGGTTCACCGATCTGATGGAACACGCTCAGCGCTCGTTGTATGACGCGTCGGACCACAGCGAACTGCCGGTGGCCGCGCTTATCGCAGAGCTCGAACCCGACCCGCCTCCGGACCGCTCTCCCCTGTTCCAGACCCTCGTCAATCTCCTGCTGGTCGAGGACATCGACTACTGCCTGCCGCCGCCGGCCCGGATGACCGGCTGCTCCCTGGACATGATGCTGCACATCGAGGAGTGGCTCGGCACGTACTACCTGACGTGGCTGTATCCGACGACCTTGCTCGAACCCGACTCGGTCGCCATGTTCAACGCCTCATTCCACACCGTGCTCCGGCAGGCCGTGGCCACGCCGCAGATCTCCACCGAACAGCTGGTGGACCTGGTCCGGGACGCGGCGCGGGTTCGAGACCGGGAGGTTCAGCGGTCATGACAGAACCGGGCCGGACCGGCGTCCTCGACGGTCACCAGGGGAGTTCCGCTCCGCATCGCGAGTCGATGCTCGCGATAGAGGACGTGGCCAAGGACTACCTGCGCGGACGCCGCACCCTGGTGCAGCGGCTGCGCGGGGCCCCCGATCAGCGAGCGGTCGTGCACGCCGTGGACGAGGTCAGCCTCGCGGTCGACCGCGGCGAGGTCGTCGGGATGCTGGGGCCGAACGGCGCCGGCAAGTCGACGCTGGTCAAGATCATCGCCACCCTGCTCGTCCCGACCCGCGGATCCGTGCGGGTGTGCGATGTCGACGTGCTGGCACATCCGCGCCAGGCCCGGCGTCATCTCGGGGTGATGCTGGCCGGGGACCGCGGTGTGTATTGGAAGCTCACGGGCCGCGAGAACCTGGAGTATTTCGCCGCTCTGCACTTCGTGCCCTCCAGCCAGATCCGACGCCGGGTGGGCGAGGCGTTGGAGGAGGTGCGGCTCACCGGCAGTGCGGACGAGTACGTCGAGCGCTACTCGACCGGGATGCGGCAGCGACTGAACCTGGCCAGGGCCCTGATCCACGAGCCGGAGGTGCTCCTGCTCGACGAGCCGACCTCCGGTCTCGATCCGGTGTCCGGCGCCGAGTTCCGCCGGATCGTGCGCGGCCTGCGCCAGCGCGGCGCCGCCGTGCTCATCGCCACGCATGACCTGGCCGAGGCCGAGGACCTGTGCGACCGGATCGCGGTGCTGGACCGGGGCCGGATCGCGTTTCAGGGCAGCGTGGACGAGGCCAAGACGCTGGTTCCCGGTTCCAGCGTGCTGACCGTGGAAGTCGAGGGCGGCGACCAGGACACAGCCGAGGTGGCCGCGTGGCTCTCGGCACACTTCCGAGTGGGTCTGGTCGAACGGCACGAGCGCAGCGTTCGAGCCCGGCTCTATTGCGAGTCGACGTCCGACCTCATGGCGGAGTTGCCCGGAAAGCTGCACGCCGCTGGTTTGCGGGCGATACGCACCGAGGCCGGTCGGGTCTCCCTGACCGACGTGTTCTTCTCCATCACCGATCGACGTGCGGGGGGCGGGCATGGGCATCCGCAGTGATCTGCACCTGCACGCGTGGGCGCTTGTGGCCGCCGCGAAACGCGAATGGCGCGTCGCGCGACGCTATCCGGACGTCTTCATCGGCGCCGTCGCCTGGCCGGTCGTCACCCCGGTCGTCTTCGTCTTCCAGGCCCGTGCCTCGATCGGCCACGGAACGCCGGGCCGGACCGGCCAGACGATCCCGACGGACAGCGTGCACCTCGCGGTGTTCCTCTATCTCGGCTGGCTGGTCGCCTCTTGGCTGGCGCTGCTGCTCACCGAATCCAGTGCGTCGTTGAGCGGCCAACGGGTTCAGGGCTCGCTGGAGACCACGCTGCTGTCGCCCGCCACGAGACTGACGCTCCTGTTCGGGCTCGCACCGGTATTGCTGGTCACCGGAGCCTTGTCATACATAGCGGTCCTGCTCGCTTTGGTGATGGGGTTCGGCGCGCACATAGCGCTGTCCTCCGCCCTCGCCGGCGGGCTGGTGATCCTGCTGGCCGGGCCCACACTCGCGGCGATCGCGGCCGCCGCCGGCACCACCACGTTGTTCATGCGCCGATCAGGCGGTCTGGTGGACATTGCGCGCGCCCTGTCCGTGACCTTCTGCGGCTTCACGGCGCCGCTGGCCATCATGCCGTCCTGGGCGGCGAAGATCGGCCGGCTGCTGCCGCCGACCTGGACGGTCAATGCCCTGCGGAACACCATGTTCGGCGGCCCTTCCAAGACCGACTGGACGCGACTGTCATTGCTTCTGATCGGGACCTTCCTGGCCATCAGTGCCCTGTCGCTGGCGGCATTCGCGGCGGGCGAGCAGCGTGGCCGCCGGTCCGGCACCCTCGGCGGAGTGTGACCCATGGTGAGCCGCGTTGTTCTCCTCAGCCTGCGCAAGGACTTCCGGAACGTAGTGGGAAGCCCGATAGCAGTCCTCAACATGACCGCCCTCAACCCGCTCTACCGGCTCATCCTGCCCAGCTACCTGCTAGCCACTGCTTTCCTCTATCACGGACGGGCCGTCGGTCTGGCGCAGTCCACCGGGTCGGTGGACTTCCAGGGATTCATCTTCGTCGGCGCGTTCATGAACATCCTCATGGTCGGGGCGATCATCGGAACCTCGGCGGTGATCGGATTCGAACGCGGATCCGGCACCCTCGAACAGGCGTGGACGACGCCGAGCAGCCGGGTCGCCACCGCTGTGCCGTTCGCTGTCTCGGCACTGGCCTTGTCGGCGATCGGCGCGTTCACCTGTCTGCTGCTCGGCATCGCGGCGTTCGGCGTGCGGCTGAGGTGGACCACGGTTTTCGCGATTCCAGCGGTCCTCATCGGCGTCGCGGGGATGGTCGGTGTCTGCTATCTGGTGATGGCCCTCCTGCTGCGGTTGGGCCAGGCGCGTGCGGTTCTCGACGGCGGCGGGTTCTTCCTGGGCCTGCTGTCCGGCAACATCTTCCCGGTCACCGTGCTGCCGGGGCCGTTGCGAGTGATCTCCAGCGCGCTGCCCAGCACCTATGCCATCGACCTGTTGCGACACTTCGCTCTCGGGAGTTGGCCCCTGCTGTCTGTGCGCTGGGAGTACCCGCTGGAAGCCGTGTGTTCGGCGGGGCTACTCGGTCTCGGCGTGCTCGCCTTCGTGCGGGCCGAGCGCTTCGTTTCGACCACCGGCCGACTCGGCCAGTTCTGAATGATCTGAATGAAAGGACCCGGAGTGGACGACACCACCGCCGGCCCGGTCCTGGCCGGTCCGGTCCCGGTCGGCCCGGTCCTGGTCGGCGCGGCCATGGATCTGCGCGTGCCGGACGGGATCGTGGGGCTCGTCGGTGAGACGGCGCGCCGACACCCCGACCTGATCGCATGTCAGGGCCATGGCACCACATACACCTACGCGTCGTTGATGGCCGCTGTGGACCGGCTGGCCTCATGGCTGTGCACGATGACCGAGCCCGGCGCGACGGTGGCGCTGCACCTGCCCCGCAGCACCGCGCTCCCTGTGGTCATGCTGGCCTGCCTGCGGACCCGGCGTGCCTTCCTCCCCCTCGACCCCACCGCACCGAGCCTGCGGCTCGCGGGAATGCTCGAAGACGCGCAGCCGACACTGCTGGTCATCGAGGACGGCAAGAAGGTGGATGCGCTCCCTGAGCCTTTGCGATCCGTGCCGCATATCGCTCTGAACGAAGCCCTCGATGCGCAAGCACCCGATGCGCAGGCACCCGATGCGCAAGCACCCGCACCTTCCGCGTCGGCCGTCGACTACAGTCCCGCGGCCACCGCCTACATCCTGTTCACCAGCGGATCCAGCGGTCGCCCGAAGGGGGTCGCGGTCTCGCATCTCGCGCTGCTCAATCGGCTGATGTGGGGGCAGGGCTATTTCGGGTTCGGCCCGTCCGACGTCATCTTGCAGAAGACTCCCTACACTTTCGACGTCAGCCTGCCGGAGATCCTCGGCCCGCTGCTCGCCGGGGCGAAGACCCACTATCTCGCACCGTCGGCGCACCTGGAGCCGGCCTCCGTGGTCGAGGCCATCAATACCGCGGACGCCACCTACGCACACTTCGTCCCCACGATGCTGGAGCAGTTCCTTCAGGACCCTGACGCCCGAACCTGCCAGTCGCTGCGGCACGTGGGATGCACCGGCGAGCCGCTGACGCCGCCGCTCATCCGCCGCTTCGGCCGGACTCTCGGCGGCGCGCGGCTGCACAATCTCTACGGTCCCACAGAGGCCACAGTCGAGGTCACCGCGTGGCAGGCGCCGACACCGATGGACACGTGCCAGCGCGCCTTCGTCGGTACCCCGGTGAGCAACACGGCGCTGTACTTGCTCGACGAACAGCGGCAGCCGGCGCCGGCGGGCGAGGTCGGCGAGCTCTATGTCGCCGGCGCGCAAGTCGCAGAGGGCTACGTCAATCGCCCCGATCTCACGAGTGAAGCCTTCGTCACGTTGCCCGACGGGATCCGGGGCTATCGGACCGGCGACCTGATGCGCCTGGTCGACGGTCAGCTCGAATGCCTCGGCCGCCGCGACGATCAGGTGAAGATCAAGGGAGTCCGGGTAGAGCCTGCCGAGGTCGAGACCGTACTCGCGGCGCATCCTTCGGTTTGGGGCGCGGCGGTGTTGGCCCGCGGTGAGGGAGCAGCCATGGAGCTCATCGCCGTCGTTGCCGCAGACGTTGGCGCTGCGGAGTTCGGCAGCGCGACTACCGATGGCTTGCAGGAGGTCCCGCAGCCCCTGGCTTCGGTGCTCCGCGAACACCTCACGGAACATCTGCCAGCGGTATATATGCCCACTGTCTTGCTCGGGATATCGCAGCTGCCGACCGGCTCGGCGGGGAAGACCGACCGTGCTCTCCTCAAGACCTTGGTCGAAGAGCATCTCGTGGAGACGGCCGCCGATTCCGGCGACGGCTTCGAGCGGATCGCTGGGGAATGGCGACGGGTCGCGTCGGCTGCCCCGGCGAACGGCGACCCCGCGGACGTCGGCTTCCTCGATCTCGGCGGTTCCAGCGCCGGCGCCGTTCAGTTGGCCGCCGCGTATCACCGCATCAGTGGCCGCCGGATCCCGCTGGCTTGGCTGCTCGCGGACAACGTCTCGCTCAACGGCCTTCGCGATCGGCTCTCAGCCAACGACCGACTCTCGACCAGCCAGCACGCTACGGCGTCGGAACCCGCGACGGCGCTGAGCCGTACCCCGGCGCTTCCCGAGCAGCGGCGGCTCTGGCTGCTTGAGCAAGTGCGAGGATCCATAGCCGCGTACAACGTGGTGAGCGTGATCGAGACCGACGCCCGTCTGGACCTCGACCGGTTCCGATCAGCGGTGGCCGGTGTCGTGAGCCATCACGATGCGCTGCACACTCACCTCGTTCAGAACGCCGATGGCTCTCTCGATCAGGTGGTCCACACACCGGTCCCTACGCACATCGAGTACACCGAGGTCGCCGACCACGACTACCAGCGCTCAGCAGACGCCGCCGTCGCGCGCCTCCAGTGGCACGACCAGCCCACCACCAAACCGGGACCGCTACGCCTGGCCGTGATCGCGCGACGGGACCAGCCCCGGACCACGATGGTCGTCTCGGTCAATCACGCGTTCTTCGACGCTCAGTCGGCGGCTCTGTTCTGGCGCGATATCGCTTCGGTCTACGAAGGAACGGCTCTGACGTCGACACCCGCCGGATACCGAACGGCTGTCGCGGCGCGCGCTCATGACTACCTGTCGGTGCGAGAGCGGCGGCTCGACTTCTGGCGCACACACCTGGCAGACGTGAACCCGTACCTGCGGTTGCCGTTCGAGCTCGATCGGCCGGCCACCGCAAGCCTGCGCGGCAACACGGTACGGCGCTACCTGGGACGCGCCGATGTCGTGCGGCTCACCGATATCGCCGCCGGCCTCGGGATCCGACTCGGCCCGCTCCTCCTCGCCGCGTATGCGGGTGTGCTGGCCAGCTGGAGTGGTGATGACGAGCTCATCGTCGGCATGCCGGTGGATGATCGCAGAACCATGCTGGAAGCCGAGACCATCGGGTTCTTCGTCACCACGATGCCGGTGCGGCTGCCCAGTGCCCTCGGCCGCACCTTCGCCGAACTCGCCCGAGCCGTGCAGCGGGTGGTCGACGACGGTATCCGCCACTCCGGGGTGGCGTTCGACGATGTCGTGAAGCACTGCGCCCCGGCGCGCGAGCCCGGGCGGAACCCTTTGTTCCAGGTGTGGTTCAACGACATGTCCGCCTACGGAACCACCGGGCCACGGTTCGACACCGGAGCCAGTCGCATCCTGCCGCCTGCGAGCCTGCCGGCGCTGTTCGACGTCGGGCTCTACAGCCACACCGACGCTGACGGCGGGCTGCTGATCGACATGGTGTGCGGAGCCGATCTGCTGGACCAGGCAGTCCCCGATCTGCTCGCCGAAGCGCTGATGCACGTGATCGAGAGATTCTGCGCGCGGCCGGACGGTGCGCTGCACGACCTGCTTCCGAGCGCTCAGCCCGAAAAGCCGGCACCGACGTTCGCGCAGCAGACCCGGCAGCCCGCCCCGGCAGGCCTCGGCGAGGCGGTTGACCGGTTCCGGCAGACCGTCGCCGCACGCTATGACGCTCCAGCCCTCACGACTGACGGCACCACCGTCACCTACGGCGAACTCGCCGCGTATGTGCGCAAGACCGTCGATCTGATCGCCACCGTCGCGGACGACGGCAGCCCATTGGCCATCTTGGGAACGCGCTCCGCGGCTCTGGCCGTCACGATTCTGGCCGCCTGGCAGACCGGACCGCGCTTCGTCCTGCTCGACGCCCGCATGCCGCCCGGCTACCTCGAACAGTCCTTGAACGCCAGCGGGGCCGAGAACCTCCTGTATTGCGACGACGGATACGTTCCCCGTCTGGTCAGGCGCGGGATGCCGTCCCGCATGGATCTGGAGCTGGATCCCAGTCTGAACATCGCACCGCTGGAAGAAGCCGATCATTACCTGGCCACATCCGGCACCACCGGAGTCCCCCGGCTCGCCGCCGTCGACGGCTCCGCCTTCATCAGGGCCCTGTTCGCCTACGCGGCTGAGCTGAATCTCTGCGCGGACGACCGATTCCTCACGTTGGCAGGCGCCGGCCACGACCCGATCTTCCGAGATCTGATACTCCCCCTGTTGCTCGGCGCCCGAACGCACATTCCGCCGAGCACAGCGGACAGTGATCCTCGCGAGCTGCTGGACGCGTTGCGCGACGCGGACCCGACCGTCTTGCACCTCACGCCGTACAAGGCCGGGATCGTCCTGGCCGCGGCGCGCTCCGCGGGTGAGGTCCTGCCGCGGGTCCGCGCGGTGCTCAGCGGCGGCGGACCGCTCACCTGGGACCTGGTAGCGGCGCTGCGCCGCACGTTCCCGAACGCGGAGATCCTCAACGGCTACGGCGTCACGGAGGTCCCGCAGCTGGCTTCCCTACGCCGGCACGTCGAAACGGCGCGGTCTACGGGATTCACGGGATCTACGGGATCTACGGGATCTACGGGATCTATCGGATCCACGGGATCACCGAAGCCGGGCCGCGAGCAGGTTCCCATCGGAACCGGATTCGGCAGTTGCCGGCTTGAGGTACGCCGGGGCGAGTACACCGCGGCTCCAGGGCAGATCGGAGAGATCCACATCCTCACCGACTCCACGTCCTCGACGCCGCCGGGCCGCCATCGGAGCGGCGACCTCGGCCGGGTCGGCCTGGACGGCGGAGTGCTGTGGGCCGGGCGGGCCGATCGCCAGATCTCGATCGCGGGGCATCGTGCGGAACCGGCCGAGGTCGAGCACGCCCTGCGCCGTGACGAACTGGTCGCCGACGCCCTCGTCGTCCTTCCCGGCAACACCGCTGTGGACGTCCCGCTTCTGCGCGCCTACGTCGTCCCCGTGCAAGAACCCTGGCAGCTGACCGCACGCCACGAGGCGGCGATTCGCAGCCGTCTCCGTGGCCAGTTGCCCGCTTGGCTGGTCCCGGCCAGCGTCGAGTTCGTCCGCGAGATCCGCCTCAATCCCAACGGCAAGCCCGATCCGATCGCCACCGCGCGAACAGCGCTGACCACGTCGATCAGCGCGAAGCCGCCGCACGGGCCGGCGACGTCCATGGTGCGGCGGCTGCGCCGCGCCGTCGCCGAGGTGCTGCCCGGAGAGCCGGAGATCGAGCTCGACGCGAACTTCTTCGACGCCGGCCTGGACTCCTTCGCCTTGCTGCGCCTGTGCACCGTGCTGCGGGACGAGGGGTTTCCGGACCTGGACCTCACCGATCTGTTCCGTTGGCCCAACATCGGCCAGCTCGCTGACGCACTGACCCGGCAAAGCGACGCACCGACCCGGCCCAGCACGGACCGCTCCGCGCCCTGATCAGCGAAAGGCATGACCATGCGACAGCCAGTGCCTCCGGCCACGATCGAATCAACCGACGAGCTGCGCGACCGGCTCGCGCACAGCGCTTACATCCAGTACCAGGTCCCGCCCGGCCTGAAGGGCGCCCGAGCCGGACACATCTGGGCGGCGGCGAACGCCACAGCCACCACGGTCACGGGCGATCCGCTCCTGATCCTCGGCGACGCCCAGGACGCGGTCGATCTCCTCCTCACCCTGTTGGACCTCTGGCCGACGACGCTCACTGTTCGGCCGAAGGTGGTCACCCTGCCGAGGAACGGGCAGCTTCTGCTCCCGGCCGCGCTGACGGCGGAGCATGTCAACCACTGGGCCTATCGCTGGCTCACGACCGAACCGCCTCTCGCGCTGGAAGAAGATCGAGTGCTGGAGCTGCGGGAAGCGGACACCCGCCTGCGGGACTTCTTGCGGGCACACAATCCGACCTATGACATAGCCCCCGGATCACTGGGCGTCGTCCGCTGGGCCGGGATCGAGGACGACGAAGGAGATCTCATCGCCTGCGGTGCCCACGAACGCACCGAATTCACGGGTCTGCCGTACCTCGGATCGATCACCACCGCCAGTTCGCATCGAGGGGCGGGCCTCGGAACCGCGGTGACCGCATGGCTCAGCCGACGCGCCGTCACCGAATCAGGCGTCTGCACACTCTCGCACCGCTCCGACAACACCACTGCCTCCAGGCTCTACACCAGACTCGGCTACCAGCTGGACGACGACTACACCACGTTCAACCTGAACACCTCTCAATGGGACCAGGCCCGGTAGGGGGACACCACCGGGGATCAGCGGACGTCGAAGCCGGCAGTCGAGAGGTACTTGTGAACGCGGACGGCGAGCAACAGCGTCGCCGACTGCTCACCTCCACACGCCGCCAGGTCAAGGTACGGGCGCAGTTCGCTGAGCCGGTACTTGACCGTGCTTTTATGAACGTTCAAAGCCAACGCGACGTCGTTGAGGCAGCCGCCGTGCGTCAGGTACGCGTCAACGGTGGGCAGCGCCCAGCCGCGGTCCATGACCGAGGCCAGCGGCGCCAGTGCCGCGGCGACGAAACGACGAGCCCTGTCCGGCTCCGCGAGCATCGCGATCAGCGGAGCCATGCTGTAGTGATCGAAGACCGGACGGATGGCGCTCCGCCCTGTGATGCCGAGTCCGACCCGCAACGCGTCCAGCGCCTCGACATAGCTCTGACGGGTCTGACTCGCGTTCTCCGCGACGTACCCCAGCCCGATCCCCACCACCTGGTCCGAGGGCAGCGCCGCGAGACTGCGCACCAGCTTGTCCCGCCCCCGGCCGGGCACCTCGACCGCGGCGACGACACTGCGGTGCCGCACGGTCCAGGACAGCGCCCCCGCGCGGTTCACTATCGACCTGCCGACTTCCTCCAGGTCGGCGAACGGCGCACTGCTTCGCACTTCGGCAACCACCACGCAGTGCTGCACGGCAAAGGAGTCAACGCCCCGATGATGCTCCGCCAGCGTTCCGGCAAGCACCGACTCGAACAACTGGGATCGGTACTGCTGCTCCATGACCCGGCCGTCCCGACCGTCCCGACCAGCCTGGCCGGCGTAGGCCGCGGCCACCTCGGTACTGATGCGGTCGGCGAACTCCAGCACGGAGGCCGCCGCCATGGACACCAAGTCGTGCTCGCTGGACGTCCCCGTATCGGCAAGCACCTCCGTCACCTCCCGCCAGAACACTTGAACCCCGAGCCGATACGCGCGGAGCACCGCCTCCTTCCCGAAGCCCTGCACCGCGCGACGCCTGGCCCCCTCGATCAGGGGCACGAAGTCCTCGTCGTGCAACTCCCCGGTCCGGATCGCGTTCAGGCAGCACCGCACAGTCGCCACCGACACCTCGAGTACATCGCCGAGCAACGAATCATCGGTAATCTCCCGGTACTCACTGATTTCCGCCTGATAGGCGCGGACCATCGCCGCCGCGAGCGTGTCGACCCGCACCCGCAGCAGAGCCGCGACGTCGCCACGCTGTCTGATCACGCTTGGGTTAGCGAGACTCATCTTCTTCCCTAGCTTGAGATGACCGCGGCTCTGTGGCCGCACAAGCCGCCGAACAGCAGCGGGGCTATGGAAAGTAAGATCTCTTACACGCCCTGCTACCGCCCAGGCCCTATGCTCGTGCCGAGCTTGGCGATGCGACACGGCCTAAATCACCACGCGGTGCTGGGCGTTGGGCGCTCGGCGCTCGGCGCTCGGCGCTGGCTGGTGCTGTGGTGGGCAAGCTTTGCCCGGTGGTTCGTGATGTGGTTCTTAGGCGGTGGTGGTTGCGGCTAGTCTGTTGATTTCAAAGCTTTTTACGGCCTTCGGTCATAGTTGTACCGGTTCGGGGTTCGGGTCGGCGGGTGTGTTTGTCGGCTGCCGGTTTGCGCGTTCACAACCCCGCCCCACCTCAGGCCTCTTCAACACCGGCAAGTCAGAGCAAGGGCACAGGCCAGATCAAGAGCAAGATCAACAGCAAGATCAACGGCACAGGCAAGATCAAGAGCTGAAGATCAAGGTCAAGGTCAAGGGCTGTGGTGAAGGGCCGGGCCTCCGGCGGGCCTCGGCAACCTCAGGGAAACTAGCGCGGTTCCCTCGGGTGGCCGGGTCAGTCTCAGCGGCGGCGGCCTGTGAGGTGGTGCGGTCCGTTCCCCACGGCCGCGTCGTCAGCCCGATGGGTACAGCACCGGTGTCCGGGGGTAAAGTCCGCGCGCGGCGGACATGCAGGTAGGCGGCGGTTTCGTGCAGCGCGAACTTGACCCCCGGCCACCGGCACTGTAGGCGAA
>NZ_JAAFYZ010000218.1 GCF_018274385.1 Catenulispora pinistramenti
GCACCGGAGCTGGGGCCGGTGCCGCCCGACGACGTCCTCAGGCCGCCAGCCGCTGGAACTTGCTGGCGTGGAAGACCAGCGGCGGCACGGTCGCGTCGGCGTCGAGGTCGAGGACCTGGAAGACGACGATGTCGTGGTCACCGGCCGGGAGCACCGAGTCGATCTGGCACTCCAGCCAGGCGCTCGCCCCCTCGACGAAGACCGCGCCGTCCGCGCTGGCCCGGTAGTCCAGCGTGGCGAAGCGTTCCCCGTTCTTCGACGACAGTTGTCGGCACGCCTGCTCCTGGTGCGCTCCCAGAACACTGATTCCCAGGCGGGGACGGGTGCGCAGGATCGGCCACGTCGTGGAGCTGACGTCGGCGCAGACCGAGACCAGCGCCGGGGACAGCGAGACCGAGGTGAACGAGCTCGCGGCCAGCCCCACCGGGACGCCGTCCACGAGCGCGGCCACGGCGGTCACCCCGGAGGGGAAGGCGCCGAAGACGCGTCGCAGTTCTTTGGGATGGTGTGAGGCGGTCGTGATGTCCTGAACGGTCATGGTGTGTCCTGAACGGTCATGGGTTCCTCCCAGAGCGAGTGGGCCCGGGCCGAGTGGGCCCGGGCCCGGTGGGCTCAGGCCCGCCTGGCCCATTCCTCGGCCAGCAGCCGGTACGAGGCGACGCGGTCGGCGTGGTCGTGGGTGATGGTGGTGACGATCAGCTCGTCGGCGCCGACCGCGTCGCGCAGGATCTCCAACTGGTCGGCGACCTGCGCCGCGGTGCCGACGAACTGGGTGTCGACCCGGTCGGCGACCAGCGCCCGGTCGGCCTCGGTCCACGGCAGGGCCCGCGCCTCCTGCGGCGTCGGGAACTGGATGGCGCCCTCGGCGGTCCGGATGCTGCGCACCCACGCGCCGTAGCCGGAGGCCAGCTCCCGCGCCTGGGCCTCGGTCTGCGCGACCACGACGTCGGCCGAGACCCCGACGTGCGGCGCCGACAGCACCTCCGATGCTCGGAACGCGGCCCGATACCCTTCCGCCGCCTCGAGCACGGTCGCCGGGCTGACGTGGTAGTTGGTCGCGAACCGCAGCCCGTTGCCCCCGGCCACCTCGGCACTGGCGCCCCCGCTGCTGCCGAGGATCCACAGCTGGAGATCGGCGCCCTCGCCGGGCACGACGTGCGCCTGCTGGCCGTTGCCGTCGACATAGGTCCCGGCCAGCAGCGCGAGGATGTCGCCGACCTGGTCGGCGTAGTCGGGTGTCTCGGCGTTCGGTTGCTGGAGCAGCGCCTTGTGCAGCGCGAAGCGCGGCGACTTCAGGAGCGGTGTGAAGTCGAAGCGCTGCGGGATGCGCAGGCCGTTCGGCGTGTAGCCGTCGCGGACGGCGGCGCCGCCGACCAGCGCCGGCTCCCGGACCGGCACCGCGCTGCCGGGCGTGCGGCCGCCGCCGGAGCGCCCCAGCCCGAGGTCGAAGCGACCGGGGAACGCGGCGTCGAGCAGGCCGAATTCCTCGACGGTGGCCAGCGGCGTCCGGTGCCCGAGCAGCACCGCACCGGACCCGAGCCGGATGGAGGTGGTCGCGGCGGCGGTGAGGGCGAGCACGACTGCCGGACTGGTGCCGGCGACCCCCGGGTTGAGGTGGTGCTCGGCGAACCAGTAGCGCGCATAGCCGAACCGCTCGGTGTGCTGCGCGAGGTCGATGCTGTTGCGCAGCGCCTGTGACGCGCTGGAGCCGGAGCTGATCGGAACCAGGTCCAGGACGCCGAGTGGGGTACGGGACATGGTCAGGCTCCTTGCGCGTTGGGGATGAGGTGCGGTGGCCAGGTGCCGCGGTCGGGCTCGGGGGACGGCTCGGGAGAGGGGCCGGCGACGAACGCGGCACGGTAGTCGGCCAGCGGATCAGGGGCGGATTCCGCGGCCGAAACGGTCGGCGGAGCGTCGGCGATGAAAGCGGCGCCTGTGTTGCCCGCCGAACCAGCGGCCGAATCAACCGCAGCAGAATCATCAGCGATCGGCCGCGCGTCCCAATCCCAAGGCGGGTCGGGAATCTCCCGTCGCAGCACCGGCGCGATCTCGCTCTGGAACCGTTCCAGCGAGGCCCGGTGCTCGGCCGCGCTCAGGCCGGTCGGCTCGGCCTGGAGGTGCAGCACCGTGTGCCCGAACTGCTCGTGGTACTTGTGCACCTTCTCAAGGATCTGCTGCGGGCTGCCGATCAGCGCCGAGCTGCGCGTGACGAAATCCTCCAGCGTCGGGAAGACCGGCTCGACCCCCATCCGCTTGCACATCGCCAGGTGGCCGGCGAACACCGGGGCGTAGCCGCGAAGCGCCTCCTGCGACGTGGCCGCCGCGTAGAAGCCCGCGGTCCCGGCGCCGACCGCCGCCTTCGCGGGGTCGTGGCCGTGGAAGGCCCAGCGTTCGCGGTAGTAGCGGATCAGTTCCGCGTACGGCTCGATCGGGTTGGTGACGTTGGCCGAGAACAGCGGGTCGCCGTAGCGGGCGGCCAGGTCGACCGACTCCTTCGAGGTGGCGCTGCCGTGCCAGACGCGGATCGGCTGCTGGAAGGGGCGGGGCCAGACCTCCGCGTCGTTCAGCGCGGGGCGGAACTTGGGAGCGGCCGTGATCTTGTCCTGGCGCCAGATCCGGCGGAAGAGTTCGTAGGACTCCGCGTTGCGTTCCCACTGATCCTCGGGGGTGACGTGGAACAGCTCGCGCTGGGCCGAGCCGTTGCCCTTGCCGATGATCAGCTCCAGGCGGCCGCCGGAGAGGTGGTCGAGCGTCGCATAGTCCTCATACGCGCGGACCGGGTCCAGCAAGCTGAGCGTCGTGACCGCGGTGAACAGCTTGATGCGGCTGGTCTTGGCGGCGATGTGGCTCAGGACGACGGTGGGGGAGGAGGAGATGAACGGCCGCTCGTGCCGCTCGCCGACGCCGAAGCCGTCGAAGCCCAGCTCCTCGGCCAGTACCGCGGCGTCCACGACCTGGCGGAAGCGTTCGTTCGTCGGCGGCTGGACGCCGGTGGTCGGATCCGGAGCGTGGACGATCAGGGATATGCTCAGGAACTTCATTACAGCGCCCCCACCGGAACCGCTGTTGCCTCCGACGCCGCCTCAGCCGAAGTCCCGGCCCCCGCCCCCGTCTGAGTCCCCGCAGCCTTACGCGGCGTACCCAACCCCAAGTGCTCGCGCAGCGTCGTCCCCTCGTAGTCGGCACGGAACCGGCCGCGCTCCTGCAGGATCGGCACCACCGTGTCGGCGAAGACGTCCAGCCCGCCGGGCGTGATGTGCGGCACCAGGATGTACCCGTCCGCGGCGTCGGCCTGCACCAGGTCGTCGATCTGTGTCGCGACCGTCTCGGCGGAGCCGATGAACGACTGCCGCGACGTCTTCTCGATCATCAGCTCCCTGATGGACAGCCTCTTGGCCGCGGCCTCCTCGCGGTACTCGCGGGCGACGGCGATCCGGTCCCGGTACATCCGGTCCGCGGCCCGGCCCTTGGAGATCGAGTCCCCGCTGACATCGGGGTCGACCTCCGGCAACGGGCCGTCGGGGTCGTAGCCGCTCAAGTCCCGGTTCCACAACTGCTCCAGGAACTTGATCGCGGTCTGCCCGCTGACCTGTGCCCGCCGCACCTCGACCGCCAGTTCGGCGGCCTCGGCGTCGGTGTCGCCGAGTACGAAGGTCGCCGCCGGCAGGATCAGCAGGTCCTCGCCGGTCCGGCCGTAGGACTCCAGCCGGCCCTTGACGTCGGCGTAGAACTCCTGGCCCGGGCCCAGCGTGCTGTGCCGGCCGAAGATGGCGTCGGCGGAGGACGCCGCGAACTCCCGTCCGGCGTCGGAGTCCCCGGCCTGGAAGATGACCGGCCGCTCCTGCGGGGAGGTCGGCACGTTGAACCGGCCCGCGATGTCGAAGTGCCGGTCCCGGTGCTCGAAGGCCCCGGCCTTCGGATCGGACAGGAAGACCCCTGATTCCTTGTCGGCCGGGATCCGGTAGCCGTCCCAGGAGTCGAACAGCTCCCACGCGGTGCGCAGGAACGTCTTCGCGCGGTCGTACCGGTCCTGCTCCGCGAGATACCCGCCGCGCCGGAAGTTCTCGCCGGTGAAGGCGTCCCAGGAGGTGACGACGTTCCACGCGGCCCGGCCGTCGGACAGGTGGTCCAGCGACGCGAACTGCCGCGCCACTTCGTACGGTTCGTTGAACGTGGAGTTGATGGTGCCGGTCAGCCCGATCCGCTCGGTGACGGCGGCCAGTGCGGCCAGCACGGTGAACGTGTCGGGCCGTCCGACCACGTCCAGGTCGTAGATCTGCCCGCCCTGCTCGCGCAGCCGCAGGCCCTCGGCCAGGAAGACGAAGTCGAACTTGGCGCGCTCGGCGGTCCGCGCGAAGTGCGCGAACGAGGCGAACTCGATGTGGCTGCCGGCGGCCGGGTCGCTCCACACCGTGGTGTTGTTGACGCCGGGGAAGTGCGCGGCGAGATGGATCTGCTTGATGGGCTTGCTCATGGTTCGGCTCTTTCTCTGCACGCTCTAAACGGCCGCGGGGGCTGCCGCGGGAGCGACGGCGGCGTAGCGGTTGGCGGGCCGCGGCAGACCCAGATGCCCGCGCAAGGTCGAGGCCTGATACTCGGTCCGGAACAGGCCGCGCGCCTGGAGTTCGGGGACCAGGGCGCGAGTGATCCGCGTCAGGTCGTGCGGCAGCGCCGCCGGACGCAGCCGGTAGCCGGTCAGCCCGGCGTGCCGCCAGTCGGCGAGCAGGTCGGCCAGCTCCGACGGCGTCCCGGCGAAGATGTACGCGTCGCTCGTGTACGGCTCCCCGGCCGCCTCGTCCAGCCGGGCCCGGCGCTCCTGGGCGGCCTGCGTGCTCTCGTCCAGGAACACCACCAGATCGCCGAACACGTGCACCGTGTCCGAAGCCCGCCCCGCGAACTCCTGCTCGCGCCGGATCTCCGCGACGATCGCCGCCGCGCCGGCCCGGTCGTGCGGGGTGACGAAGCCGACGTCGGCGGCGCGCGCGATGAGCTGGTACGGGATCGAGGAGTGGCCCAGCGCGGTGACGACCGGCTGGCCCTGCGGCGGCCGCGGCGTGATCGACGGTCCCCGCACGTCGAACCAGTCGCCTTCGAAGTCGATGTGGTGCAGCTTCTCCCGGTCGATGAAGCGGCCGGTGGCCGCGTCGCGGATCTCGGCGTCGTCCTCCCAGCTGTCCCACAGCCGCCGCACCACCTCGACGTAGTCGGCGGCTTCGCTGAAGTGGTCTGCGATCCGGGCCTGCACCTCGGCAGTGTTGATGTCGGCCAGCCGGACCGGCTCGGTGGTGCGCCGCCCGATCAGCGCGTACTCGTAAGGCTTGGCCGATATCTGGACTCTGAGACCGGCGCGGCCGGCGGCCGCGTAGTCCAGCGTGGCGATCGCCTTGGACAGGTGGAACGGCTCGGTGTGGCTGGCCACGACGGTCGGCACGATCCCGACGTGCGTGGTCGCCGGCGCCGCCCGTGCGGCGGTCAGCACCGCGTCCAGGCGGCCGCGGACCTGGTCGACCCGGTCGTCGACCTCGTTGAAGTCGGTGCTCTGGACCCCGAAGGAGTCCTCGATGGTGACGAAGTCGAGCAGGCCGTCCTCGGCCTCGGCGACCAGATCGGCCCAGTAACGGCCGCGGAACAACTCCTCGGGGCGGGCGTCCGGCTCACGCCAGGCGGCCGGGTGCCAGCCCGCGCCGTCGAGGGCGACGGCCAGGTGCAACAGGGGATCGGGGGACATGCGGTGATCGCTTTCTGTGCAGGGAACAGCCAAGAGGCCGGGCGCGGCGGACACGTGCGGTCGCCGAAGCGCAGGCGGGGAGGGGGAGAGAAGCGCTCAGGCGCGCTGCGGCGCGGGACACAGAGCGCTGGCGATGCGCTGCAGGTCGATGTGGCGCCGCGAGTAATAGCCGGTGGCAGTGGGCAACGCCTTCACCTCCCTCGTGGCCAGGAAAGAATCCCTATTGGGATAGTGGGGATAGTAGAGCACGTCCGGCGTTCGTCAAGAAGATCGCCGTACTCATTCCGAATACTGGACGGGGACCTGCCACGCGGCGAACACGACCTCGCGCCGCAGCCGGAACCCCAGCGCCTCGTACAGCCGGATCGCGGTGACGTTCGCCGCACCGGTGTGCAGGAACGGCGTCTGGCCACGCTCGACGATCCCGTGCGCGACCGCGTGGACCAGGCGGGTGGCCAGGCCCTGGCCCCGGAAGTCGGCGTGCGTGCAGACCGCGCTGATCTCGGTCCAGCCCGGCGGGTGCAGGCGCTCGCCGGCCATCGCGATCAGCCGGCCCTCGCGCCGGATGCCCAGGTAGGTGCCGAGCTCGACGGTGCGGTGCCGGAACGGCCCGGGGTTGGCGTGGGCCACGAGTTCGAGCATGTCGTCCACGTCGGCGGCGCCGAGCCGGACCGCCTCCGGATCCGGCGCGGCGGCCACGTTCTCGGCGACCATCTGCACCCCGGGGATGCGCAGGACCTGCTCCCAGCCCGGCGGCGGGGTCGGCTCGGTGCCGCCGGTGGGCAGCACGCCGTCCGGTCCGAGCAGCTTGGCGGCGTCGCGCCAGTCCTGCTCGCCGGGGTCCGGCGGGAGCGCGACGAAGATCGAGACGTCGGGCTGGTAGCGCAGTACCGAGCCGACCGATTCGGCGAACCGGGCATGCGCTCCGAGCAGCGAGGCGCGGGCCGGATCGTCCAAGACGTGAGACGGGGCTGACGGATCAGTGGTCTTTGTTGGCATGCTGATGACCGTACCCAATCTCCATTAGTTCGATAGGCATGGTCTCGACTAGGGAGATCGTGCCCGGGTCTTGAGCGAAGGCGAGGTGACCCGCATGCAGTCCCAGTACTCCCAGCTCCGGGTTCTCCGGCGCCATGTCGACCTGCTTCGCGTCAGTAGTGCGCTGTGTCCGGGGAACGTCCCGGTCCGCTGACCGGTAGTCGTCCTCGCCCCGACCCGCCCTCGAAGGCACCCATATGACTTCCGACGTATCGGAGCGCACCGCGCTTCCGTCTGCCCCCGCCGACGAACACCTCTTGACGGCGCGCCTGGTCGCGCCGCGCCGCCCCGGCCTGTGGATCTCCGCCGCGATCCTGCTGGTACTGGCCGCGATGCTGATCCACACGCTGGTGACCAACCGGCGTTTCCAGTGGCCGACGGTCCGCGGCTACTTCTTCGAGCGCTCGATCCTGCACGGACTGGAGCTCACGATCTGGCTGACGGCCGCGGTGCTGGTCACCGGGTACGTCATCGGCACGGCGGTGGCCGCCGCGCGGCTGTCGAAGAACCCGGTCCTGAAGTCCCTGGGCTTCGGCTTCGTGTGGCTGATCCGCTCGGTTCCGATGCTGGTCCAGTTGCTGTTCTGGTACGAGCTCGCGTCGCTGTATCCGAAGCTGTCGCTGGGGATCCCGTTCGGTCCGGAGTTCGCCAGCTTCAAGACCGCGCACCTGTTCGGCGGGATCCTGGCCGCCTACGTCGCGCTGAGCCTGGACGTCGCGGCGTTCTCCGCCGAGATCGTGCGCGGCGGCATCCTGTCGGTCCCGGCCGGACAGGTCGAGGCGGCGCAGGCGCTGGGACTGGGCCGCGGCCGGATCTTCCGGCGGATCGTGCTGCCGCAGGCGATGCCGGCGATCGTCCCGGCGTCCGGGAACCTGCTGATCGGGATGCTCAAGGCGACCTCGATCGTCAGCGTCATCGCGGTGCAGGACCTGCTCTACTCGGCGCAGCTGATCTACAACGAGAACTTCCAGATCATCCCGCTGCTGTTGGTGGCGACGCTCTGGTACGTCGTGCTGACGACGGTGCTGTCCATCGGCCAATACTTCGTCGAACGCCACTACGCCCGCGGGACGAACCGGCGCGGCGACGGCTTCGCCCGGCTCTTCCGGCGCAATCTGCCGCTGTTCAACCGGGCCGGGCTCGCGGCCGGGGGCCGATCATGAGCGCCGGGACCCCGCAGGCCGGGGACGCCGGTGCGATACGTCCGCTGGTCCGTGTCAGGGGTCTGAAGAAGAGCTTCGGTTCGCATCGGGTTCTGGACGGCGTCGACCTCGACGTCGCCGAGGGCTCGGTGACCGTGCTGCTCGGCCCCTCCGGTTCGGGCAAGTCCACGTTACTGCGCTGCGTGAACCACCTGGAGCGGCCGGACGCTGGCTTCGTGGAGGTGGCCGGCGAAATCGTCGGTTACCGCTACCGCGACGGCCGGTTGCACGAACTGCCCGGCCGCGAGATCACCCGCCAGCGCACGCAGGTGGGCATGGTCTTCCAGCAGTTCAACCTGTTCCCGCATCTCACGGTGCTGGAAAACCTCATCGAGGCGCCGGTCGCGGTGCGCGGTGTGCCGAAGCCGGACGCGGTCGCGAAGGCGGGGGAGCTGTTGGCCCGCGTCGGTCTGGACGGCCGCCAGAGCGCTTATCCCCGCGAGCTTTCCGGCGGTCAGCAGCAGCGCGTCGCGATCGCCCGGGCCCTGGCCATGGAGCCCCGGCTGCTGCTGTTCGACGAGCCGACCTCGGCGCTGGACCCCGAGCTGGTCGGCGAGGTGCTCGGCGTGATCCGGGACCTCGCGGTCGGCGGCATGTCGATGATCATCGTCACCCACGAGATCGGGTTCGCCCGGGAGGTCGCCGACCAGGCGGTCTTCCTGGACGGCGGCCGGATCGTGGAATCCGGCGCCCCCGCCGACGTGCTGGACCGGCCGGGCAACGAGCGCGCGCGGGCCTTCCTGTCCGCGGTTCTTTAATCAACACCCTCATATTCTTCCCGAAGGGACCACTTCCGTGTCGACCCCCGGCCGTCCAGGCCGTCGATCGCCCCTTGCCGCCTTCGCCATCGCGGCGGCCACCCTCATCCTGGCCACGGCCTGCGGATCGGCCGCGAAGCAGACCTCCGGCGCCGGCACTCCCGTTGCCGCCGAGGGCAGCGCGTCCGCGTCGGTCCCGACGCAGGACGTCGTGTCCGATATCCAGACCGATCCCGCGCTGAAGGCTGAACTGCCCGCGGCCATCGCCGCGCGCGGCACGCTGTTGCTGGGCACCACGCAGCCGACCGGCCTGGCCGGGTTGCCGCACGACGGTGTCGACGCCGCGGGCAAGGAAGTCGGCCTGGACGTGGACCTGCGCGACGCGATAGCCAAGAAGCTCGGCGTCACCTGGGACGTCGAGTACGGCACGTTCCAGACCATCATCCCCGGCACCCAGAACGGCAAGTTCGACGTCGGCTGGGGCAACTTCGGCGTCACCAAGGCCCGTGAGCAGATCGTGGACTTCGCCACGTATCTCACCGACGGCCAGGCGTTCCTCGGGGCGTCGAGTGTAAGCGCCACAAAGATCAGCACGCTGACCGACCTGTGCGGCTACACCGTCGCCACCAGTCCGGGCTCGACCTTCCAGCAGATCCTGACCGACGGCGCGGCCAAGTGCTCGGCGGCGGGTAAGAAGCCTTACACGGTCCAGTACTTCTCCGACAGCGCCCCGATCTTCCTGGGGCTGGCCAACGGGAAGATCGACGTGATGTTCGGCCCGACGCTGAGCGTGAAGTACGACGCCTCGCACGTGCCGGACACCAAGTTCCTGGGCCAGATCAGTTCCACGCCGGTCGGCGCCGTGACGGCGAAGGGCTCGCCGTTGGCCAAGCCGCTGTCCGACGCCGTGAACGCGCTGATCGCCGACGGCAGCTACGCGAAGATCTTCGCCAAGTGGGGCGTGCCCGACACCGCGGTGAAGACCTCGCAGGTCAACCCGGATCCGGGCTTCTGATGAGTACTTCCGCGGAGCCCGCCGAGGCCATCGGGATCACCGAGAGCCCGCATCGGGATCTGGCCGCGCAGCGTGTCATCCCGCTGCGCCATCCGGGCCGTTGGATCGCCACCGCGGTCGTCGTGGTGCTGGCCGCGCAGTTCGTGCACGGCCTGGCCACCAACCCGTTCTACCAATGGGGCCGGTTCGGCTACTGGTTCGCCCGGCCGGTGATCCTGCGCGGCCTGTGGGTCACGCTGGAGGTCACCGCGCTGTCGGCGGTGCTCGGGCTGCTCGGCGGCGTCGTGCTGGCGCTGGCCCGGCTGTCGCACAATCCGGTGCTGCGCACGGTCAGCTGGGTCTACATCTGGCTGTTCCGCTCGGTCCCGCTGATCGTGGTGCTGCTGATCCTGTTCAACTTCAGCGCGCTCTACCGGACCCTGAGTCTCGGTGTGCCGTTCGGGCCGAGCTTCTTCCGCTTCGATGAGAACAAGCTGGCCACCGAACTCGTGGTGGCCACGATCGGGCTGAGCCTGAACGAGGCCGCCTACGCCGCCGAGGTGGTGCGCGGCGGGATCCTGTCGGTGGGCCGCGGGCAGCGCGAGGCGTCAGCGGCGTTGGGGTTGCCGCGCTGGTACCAGTTCCGGCGGATCGTCCTGCCGCAGGCGCTGCGCGCGATCGTGCCGGCGTATGTCAATCAACTGATCGGGCTGATCAAGGGCACGTCACTGGTGTTCTATGTGTCGCTGCTCGACCTGTTCGGGCAGGTGCAGACGATGAGCAGCACCTATCCCGGCGACGTGGTGCCGCTGCTGCTGGTGGCGACGGCCTGGTACGTGATCCTCACCAGCCTGGTCTCCCTCGCGCAGTACTGGATCGAGCGCCGGTTGCGAGCGGGGGAGCGCGGATGAGCACGCTCGCCGCCGCGGTGGAGGTCCGCGGAGCCAGCAAGTGGTTCGGAGCGCACAAGGTGCTCGACGAGGTCGATCTGACGGTGTGCCCGGGGCACGTCACGGTCATCATCGGGCCATCCGGTGCGGGCAAGTCGACGCTGCTGCGGGCCATCAACCACCTGGAGAAGCTGGACGCCGGCCGGGTGACGGTGAACGGCGTGCTGATCGGCGTCCGGGAACACGGGACCCGGCTCAAGGAGCTCAGCGAGCGCGCGATCCTGGCGCAGCGGGCCGAGATCGGGTTCGTGTTCCAGGCCTTCAATCTGTTCCCGCACCTGACGGTGTTGGAGAACGTCGCCGCGGCTCCGGTGGCCACCGGCCGCGCGACGAAGACCGAAGCGCGCGAGCGGGCGCTGGAACTGCTCGCCCAGGTCGGGCTCGCCGAGAAGGCCGAGGCCTATCCGGGGCAGCTATCGGGCGGGCAGCAGCAGCGGGTCGCCATCGCGCGGGCGCTGGCGTTGCGGCCCGGGGTGGTGCTGTTCGACGAGCCGACGTCCGCGCTGGATCCGGAGTTGGTCGGCGAGGTGCTGGCCGCCATCAGGGCACTGGCCGGCGGAGGGACCACGTTGGTCATCGTCACGCACGAGATCGGTTTCGCCCGGGAGGCGGCCGACCGGGTCGTGTTCATGGACGCCGGGCGGATCGTCGAGGAGGGGCCGCCCGGTGAGGTGCTGGACCGGCCGCGGCATCCGCGGACCCGTGAATTCCTCAGCAAAGTTCTTTAGCAGCTCTCTTCAATCCCCACATCACATTCTTCTGGAGATACACATGTCTACCAAGCTGCTTCGGCTTGCTGTCCCTGTGCTCGCGGCCGGGTTGTTGGCCTCCGCGTGCTCCAGTGGTGCTTCGGGCACCAAGACCGACAGCGCACCGGCCGCCGCCGGCACGACCGTCGTCCGGGTCGGATCCCTGTCGAACGGAGCCGCCACCGAGGCCGACATCACCGTCGCGCAGCAGGACGCGCTGCGGGCCGAACTCCCGGCCGCGATCCGGTCCGGCGGCACGCTGAAGGTCGCGGTCGGCGCGCTGCCGGCCGGGTTCCCGCCGCTGGCCTTCGTCGGCAGCGACCAGAAGACCCTGACCGGCTCCGAGCCGGACCTGGCCCGGCTGGTCGCCGCGGTGCTCGGGCTCAAGCCCACGTTCGACAACGCCACCTGGGACAACATGTTCGTCGGCATCGACAGCGGCAAGGACGCCGTCGGGTTCGCGAACATCACCGACACCGAGCAGCGCAAGCAGAAGTACGACTTCGCCAGCTACCGCGAGGACAACCTCGGCTTCGAGACCCTGAAGTCGAGCACGTGGTCGTTCACCGGCGACTACCACGCGCTGGCCGGCAAGACCGTCGCCGTGGCCTCGGGGACCAACCAGGAGAAGATCCTCCTGGAGTGGCAGAGCAAACTGCGTACCGAGGGCAAGGACATCACCATCAAGTACTACCCGGACAGCAACGCGGTGCTGCTGGCCCTGACCTCCGGAAAGATCGACATCTACCTCGGGCCGAACCCCGGCGTCGCCTACCAGGTGACCCAGACCTCGAAGTCGCCGAACCCGACCCGGATCGCCGGCGAGTACTCCGGGGCCGGGGAGACGTTGCAGGGCCTGATCGGGGCCACCACGAAGAAGGACAGCGGGCTGGCCAAGCCGATCGCCGACGCCGTCAACTATCTGATCCAGAACGGCGATTACGGCAAGTGGCTCGCGGCGTGGAACCTCAGCACCGAGGCGGTGAAGACCTCACAGGTCAACCCGCCCGGGCTGCCCGCGAGCAATTCCTGAGCGGGGATCACCGATGACGACCGATGACGGCCGAACCCGGTTCCACTGGTTCCTGCCCACCGGCGGGGACGCCCGTTACCTGAGTGCGTCCGTCCACGGCGCGGGGATCGGCGGCGCTTCCGGTCCGCCGGCGGTTCCCGTCGGCGCGCGTCCGGCGAGCCTGGCCTATCTGACCCAGCTCGCGCAGGCCGCCGACGGCCTCGGATACGACGGCGTCCTCACCCCGACCGGCGCGCACTGCGAGGACGCGTGGATCGTCACCGCCGCACTGATCGCCGCGACCCGGCGGCTGCGGTTCCTGGTCGCGTTCCGGCCGGGGCTTGTCAGCCCGGTGCTGGCGGCGCAGATGGCGGCGACGTTTCAGCGGCTGTCGGACGGTCGGCTGCTGCTGAACGTGGTCACCGGGGGCAGCGACGCCGAGCAGCGCGGGTACGGGGACGTGCTGGACCACGACCAGCGGTATGAGCGCGCCGGGGAGTTCCTGGACATCGTGCGCGACGCGTGGTCCGGCGATCCCTTCGACTACGCGGGCAAGTACCACGAGGTCCGCGGCGGGCACCTGCGTCAGCCCCCTGATCCGACGCCGCGCGTGTACTTCGGCGGGTCGTCGGAACCGGCGCTGGAGGTCGCGGCCAAGCACGCCGATACCTATCTGACATGGGGCGAGCCGGTCCCGCTGGTGGCCGAGAAGATCGAGCGGGTCCGCAAGCGCGCGGCCGAGCTGGGGCGCGAGATCCGCTTCGGGCTGCGGATCCACGTGCTGAGCCGGGACACCCCCGAACAGGCATGGAGCGCGGCGAACCAGCTGATCGCAGGGCTCGACGACGAGACGGTCGCGGCGGGCCAGCGTCGCCTGCGCTCGCTGGAGTCGGAGGGCCAGCGCCGGATGCTGGCACTGCACGGCGGCGACCGCTCGCGGCTGCTGGTGGCACCGAACCTGTGGGCCGGGATCGGGCTGGTGCGCGGCGGGGCGGGGACGGCGTTGGTCGGGAGCCACGAGGAGGTGGCGGCGCGGATCGGGGAGTATCGGGAGGCGGGGATCCAGGAGTTCGTGCTGTCCGGGTATCCGCATCTGGAGGAGGCCTACACGTTCGCGGAGTGTGTTCGGCCGCTTTTGTGAAGCAGCACAACTAATGCGTTTCACCGATGTTCGACCACGCGTGGCTCGCGAGATCCTCGCCGGACGCGGGGTGGCGCATACGGTACCGGCGGAATCCTCACCCCCCCCGGAGCCGCTATGAACCACGAGCACGACGACGCTCACTGTGAGTGTCCCCGCACCGCCGAATTCGACTCCGCCGGCCCGGCCGCGACCGGGCGGCGGGACTTCCTGCGCAACGCCGGGCTGCTGGGTGTCGGAGCGACCGCGCTGGCGTCCGGCGCCACGGTCTTCGGGCCGGCCGCCGCGGCCGCCGCCGACACCGCCTCGACCGCGTCCGCCCCGTCCACCGACGCGCTGAACGCCGACCACAGCGGGGCCGGCGTCTACGACATCACCGCCATCGACACCCGCGACCCCGGCGCGCGCTGGGACCCGGACCCGGAGAACCCGGTCTTCACGCTGGTCGTGATGCCGGACACGCAATACATGTTCGACCAGGACCGGATCCATCCGGCGCCGATGGAGGCCTCGTTCCGCTACATCCTCAGCGGCGATGAGGAAGAGAACATCGTGTTCATGGCGCACCTCGGCGACCTCACGCAGAACGGGCAGGCGGGGGAGTTCGCGGCGGCCGGCTCGGTGTTCGAGATGCTGGACCGCAAGCGCGTCGCCTACAGCGTGGTGGCCGGCAACCATGACGTGTCCGGCACCGACCAGCGCGGCGCGACGCCGTATTCGGGCACGTTCACCAAGGCCCGCGCGGCGAAGTCGCCGTCGTTCGGCGGTGCCAGCCCCGACGGCTACAACACCTTCCACGTCTTCCGCGGCGGCGGTCGCGAGTGGCTGCTGCTCGGCCTGGACTGGCGGCTGTCGCCGGCCGGGTTCGCGTGGGCCAACAAGGTGATCACCGACCACCCGACGCTGCCGGTCATCATCACCACGCACGAGATCGTCTACGCCGACGACTCCGGCACCGCCTACCTGTCCGACTACGGCCAGCAGCTGTGGGACGGCCTGATCAAGAACCACGACCAGGTGTTCCTGACCCTCAACGGCCACTACTGGCCGCCCGGGTCCGCCACGCTGACCAACACCGCGGGCCACGACGTGCACGTGCACATCACCAACTACCAGGACCGTTACTACGGCGGCGCCGCGATGATCCGCACCTACCGCTTCGACATGCGGCGCGGCACCATCGACGTGTCCACCTTCTCGCCGTGGATCCGCGACATGTCCGTCGGCCAGGTGAACGAGCTGGCCGGACAGGAGATGGAGCTCACCTCCTCGGTGGACCGCTTCTCCATGGCGGTGGACTTCCCGCAGCGCTTCAGCGGCTTCGCCCCGGTCGCGCCGCGTCCGGCGCGCCCGGCGAACAAGATGCTGGTCCGCGGCACGCTGGCCTACTGGCGCTTCGACGGCGGCGGCGCCGACGGCTCGGCGGTCGCCGACAGCCAGGTGATCCGCGACCTCAGCGGCCGGGGCAACGACCTGGTGAAGGAGAACGTCGCGGGCACCAAGGGCTCGCCGCTGACCTGGTCCGCCTCCGAGTTCCACCCCGACCAGCCCGGCCACGGCTCGCTGCGCTTCGTCGGCCAGGGCCACCCGGTCCAGGGCGCCTGGCTGCAGACGGTCCCGAACGCGCCGCTGAACAACGAGACCTTCCAGCACGGATACACCTTCGAGGCCTTCTTCAAGCTGCCCGCCGACTGGGACTCCTCCCAGAGCGCGTGGAGCGGTCTGCTCAGCCGCTGGGGCCTGGCCAGTGAGGCGGGCAAGTCCGGCGGCAACACCGACCCGCAGGAACCGATCGGCACGCTGAGCCTGTCCGGCGGGTCCGAACTCCAGTGGAACGTCTACCCGCTCAACCAGAGCGGCGCGTCCACCACCTGGAGCCACCTGCTGCCGCTCGGCCAGTGGTGGCACGTCGCCGTGGTCAACGACGGCAAGGTGAACCGGATGTACGTCAACGGCTGCGAGGAGGGCCGCAACCCCTCGACGCCGGCGATCGGCATCACGACGCTGAAGCACTCCTGGCTGCTCGGCGGCTACGAGTACGGCGGCGTCATCAACCAGATCCACAACGGCTGGCTCGGGGATGTGCGCATCACCGGCCGGCCGCTCCGCATCGACGAGTTCATGAACGCCTGAGACAGGCGGTCGGTTCTCTTCGTCGGTGGGATACAGGTGGGCGCCGGGCCGCGTGCTTCCGCGGTCCGGCGCCCGTTTCCCCGTTTCCTCCCCGTACCTTCCCGTTTTCCCCCGCTACCCCCGTGCTCGAAGGTGTTGCCTTCGGGAGTAATCGTCTCGTGACGGGCGTCGCCGATACCATGTCATTGGCATGTCGTTCGCCTGTCATCCGACGTGACGACGATGGGAGAAGATGTCGTGCGGGCATTCGCCGAGGTCCTTCGGGAACATCGGCTGCGAGCGGGGTTGACCCAGGAGCAGTTGGCTGACCTTTCGGGTGTGTCGGTACGGACCATCGCCGCGTTGGAGGCGGGGAGGGGGCGGACCCCGCGGCCATCGTCCGTGACTCGGCTCGCTGAGGCTTTGCGGTTGCCGGAGGACGCGCGGCTGGAGTTGGTGGCGGCTGCTGTTACTAGTGTTACCAGTGAGGTTGGCGCGGTTGCCGAAGCCGGGGCGACCGGCAGGGCCGACGCGACTGGCGTAGCTGGGCCGGAGGCGGGTCTGTCGTGGCGCTTCCTTCCTCATGACGTCGGTGATTTCGTCGGCCGGGACGCCGATCTGGCCCGCTTCCACGAGCTGGTGACCGCCGGGGACCGTGCGGACGGTGCGGCCGGGCCGGTGACGATCGTGACCATCGACGGGATGGCCGGCGTCGGCAAGAGCGCACTGGCGCTGCACGCCGCGCACGGTGTCGCCGACCGCTATCCGGACGGCCAGTTCTTCCTGAGGTTCCACGGCTTCACCCCGGGGCGCGCACCGGTCGATCCGGCGACGGCGTTGCAGCGGTTCCTGGGCATGGTCGGCGTGCCGGAGAAGCGGATCCCGGCCGATGCCGAGGACCGGGCCGCGTTGTGGCGGGCCACTCTGGCCGGACGCCGGGTGTTGGTGGTCCTCGATGACGCGCCGGACGCCGACCATGTCAGGCCTTTGATCCCCGGGGGTCCGGGCAGTCTGGTGGTCGTCACGTCGCGGCGTCGGCTGGCGGGTCTGGACGGGGCCGCCGCGCTGTCGCTGGGTGTCTTCGAACACGACGACGCCTTGGCGTTGTTCCAGCGTGTCGCCGGTACGGGCCACAGTCGCGTTCACGATGCTTCGGACGGCGGCGTCGCGCGGGGCGGGTCCACGCCGGACGGGTCAGCGTCGGACGGGTCAGCGTCGGGCGGGTCCACGGCCGCCATTCTCGACGCCTGCGGACATCTCCCGTTGGCGATCCGGATCGCCGCCGCCTGGTTGGCGCACCGGCCGGTGTGGACCGTGCGCGATCTGGCGTACCGGCTGGCCGCCGACGACCGGCCGCTGGCCGAACTCTCGCAGGCGGACCGTGCGGTCGCCTCGGCCTTCAACGTCTCCTACGCACAGCTCGACGGCGACCACCGGCGGATGTTCCGGCTGCTGGCCGCGGTGCCCGGCGAGGACGTGGACGTGTACGCCGCGGCGGCGCTCGCCGCGCTGCCGGTGCGGCACGCCGACGGGTTGTTGCAGCGGCTGCTGGACGATCATCTTGTGTTGCAGGCCAGCCCCGGACGTTTCCACCTGCACGACCTGATCGCCGAGTTCGCTTCGGAACTGGTCGCCGACACCGATCCGCCGGACTGGCGGGAGGCGGCGCTGGAGCGGTTGGTGGACTACTACCTGGCTGCGTCGGCCGCGGCGAGCGACGCGTATATGCCCGAGGAGGCGGGACGGCGTCCCGAGACGCCGAAGGCGAACGCGGAGATCCCCGTATTCGCCGACATCCCGGCGGCCACACAGTGGCTGGAGGCCGAACTCGGCGACATCCTGGCAGCCGCGCTGGCCGCCGCGGACGCGGGTTCGGACCGGACCCCGCTGTTGTCGCGGCTGCTGTTCCGGTTCCTCCACGACACTTCGCACCACCGCGAGGCCATCCTGCTTCACGGGCGTGCGGTGGCCGCCGACGATCCGGAGAACGTGGGCTACGCGCTGACGAACCTCGCCGGCACCTACCGCGTGCTCGGCCGTTATCAGGAATCTGTCATCGCGGGGAACCGGGCCGCCGAGGTCTTCGGCGCGCGCGGCGAGCTGCCGGGCCGGGCGCGTGCGCTGGGCAACCTGGCGCTGTCGCTGCACCGGCTGGGGCGGTACGACGAGGCGATCGACGTGCTCACCGAGGGGATCGCGATCTACCACGAGGCCGGCGACCGGCTCGGCGAGGCGCGGCTGCTCGGCAACCTCGGCGGCGTACTGAACCTGGCCCGGCGCCTGGACGCGGTGCTGCCGGTACTGCTGCGCGCGGTGGAGCTCGGCCGCGAGATCGGGACGGCGGGCCCGCTGTCCATCGCGCTGGGCAACATCGGCTCGTTCTACATCGACCACGGACGCCACGACGAGGCACTGGCCGTCCTGAACGAGGCGCTGGAGCTGGACATGCGGCGCGGCCGGCCGGCCGACGTCGCGGCGACGCAGAGCTCGCTGGGCGTGGTGTACGGGATGCGCGGCGAGTACGAGCAGGCGATCCTCATGCACCGCGAGTCGGTCGAGTTCTTCGAGGCGGCCGGCATCCAGGACGCCCTCGGCGAGGCCCTGTGCGAACTCGCGGGCTCCCTGCGCCGCAGCGGCCGCCCCGCGGAGGCGGTGGCGGAGTACCGGCGGGCGATCGAGTCGTGTGAGCAGGTCGACAACCGGCGCGAGATCGCGGAGGCGCATGCCGGGCTGGGCTACGCGCTGGCGGAGTTGGGGGACGCGGACGGGGCGCGCGGGCATTGGG
>NZ_JAAFYZ010000219.1 GCF_018274385.1 Catenulispora pinistramenti
CCCCATCACCGGCCGCACCCCCTTCAACCTCGCCCTGGCCATGGTCGGCACGCTGGCCGGCGCCTTCGTCACCGCCCTGCCGCGCGAGTTCTCGATGCGCGGCGGCGCGGCGGTGGCCGCGGTCGTCATCGGGGTGCTGATCATCGTGGTCTGCGTCGGCGCGGCGTTGCGGGACTTCTTCCGGCGGGAGCCCTGAGCCGCCGCCCCGGTCCCTGTATGTGTGGCGACCGGTGGGATCGTCGCGGCCTTACATCAGGGCACAACCTACTTTCGAGTGAAGAACCCCTGATTTTCACCTGTTATCAAGCGAAAAGCCGCCGCGGACCGATACGGTGGAACAGTCGCGCCGCACCCAGCGTGCACGAGAAACCGAGTCCTCCCGGATGTCTGTTCACTTGGCTACAGTGGCATCCATGCCGATCCGGGGGACCGTAGCACCGGCCAGGGCCGCCGCCACCGCAGTCGTGGCGGCCCTGGTCTGCGCCGCCTGCAGCAGCACCGTCAGTCAGCCGCCCGGGCACCTGGCGAACAGCGCCGTCGTCTCCACGAGCGCGAGCACCGGCGACTCCGACCGTCCCAGCGGCGCGCCGATGGCGCAGGATACGACCTCGCCCGGCGATCGGCCGAGCGGCGGGGCCATCAACGACTCGCAGCCCTCCTCCCCGGCCCGGTCCTCGACCTCGAAGGCCCCGGTGGCGCCGCCGCCCAGCCACCCGCAGCCGACGACCGCGCCGAAGCCGACCACGTCCGCGCCGCCGCCCCCGCCGCACACCAGCGTCACGCCCACCGGGCCGGTGATGGGCTCGCGGTCCAGCACGGTGCCCTCGACGCCGCCGCCGTCCATGTCGACCCGGTGAAATAGGGATCCGCTGAAGCAGCGGTCCACCGATAGCCGAGGGCCGCTGAAGCAGAAACAGAAAAGGGGCCCCGGCACGAAACCGAAGCCCCTCCCCACACACGCCGACCCCCGAGGCCGGCGCCCGCTCACCCCTCGAACTTGTACCCCAGCCCCCGCACCGTCACCAGGTGCACCGGCGTGCCGGGGTCCGGCTCGATCTTCGCCCGCAGCCGCTTGACGTGCACGTCCAGCGTCTTGGTGTCGCCGACGTAGTCCGCGCCCCACACCCGGTCGATCAGCTGCATCCGGGTCAGCACCCGGCCGGAGTTGCGCAGCAGCATCTCCAGCAGCTCGAACTCCTTAAGCGGCAGTTCCACCGGGCGGCCGTCGACCGTCACCTTGTGCCGGTCCACGTCCATCCGGACCGGGCCGGCCTCCAGGGCGCCGCCGTCCGGCTCGTCGCTGGCGGCCTGGCGGCGCAGCACGGCGCGGATGCGGGCCACCAGCTCACGGGCCGAGAAGGGCTTGGTGACGTAGTCGTCGGCGCCCAGTTCCAGGCCGACCACCTTGTCGATCTCGCTGTCCTTGGCGGTCAGCATGATCACCGGGACGTTGGACTTGGCCCGGATCTGCCGGCAGACCTCGGTGCCGGGCAGCCCCGGCAGCATCAGGTCCAGCAGCACCAGGTCGGCGCCGTGCCGGTCGAACTCCTCCAGCGCGGCAGGTCCCGAGTCGGCCACCGCCACCTCGAAGCCCTCGTTGCGCAGCATGTAGGACAGGGGGTCGCTGATCGAGTCCTCGTCCTCGACCACGAGTACACGGGTCACTTCGGGGTCCTCCCACTTGATATGGCTTGGTTGTTCACGCAGGGCCTCATCCGGCCGGTGCCAGATCGCGTTCCTGCACACTGACGGGGAGCTTCAAGGTGAAGGTGGAGCCGTTCCCCTCGGAGGACCACACCGTCACCTCCCCGCCGTGCGTGGCCGCGATGTGCTTGACGATCGACAGGCCCAGGCCCGTGCCTCCGGTGGCGCGCGAGCGCGCCGGATCGACGCGGTAGAACCGCTCGAAGATCCGCTCCAGGTCCCGTTCCGGTATCCCGATGCCCTGGTCGGTGACGGAGATCTCGACCACGTCGCCGTTGTGCTTGACGGTCACCGCCACGCGCGTGTCGTCCGGCGAGTAGTTGACCGCGTTCTCCACCAGGTTGCCCAGGGCCGCGGACAGCTGGGTCCGGTCCCCGCGCACCGCGACGTCGTCCTCGGCGTCCGCGACCAGCTCGATCCGGCGCGCGGCGGCGGTCTCGTAGCTGCGGTCCAGGGCCTCGGCCACCACCTCGGCCACGTGCACCAGCTGCGCCGAGGCGGCCAGCGGGGCGTCGATCTGGACCCGGGACAGGTCGATCAGGTCCTGGATCAGCGAGGTCAGGCGGTGCGCCTCCTGCTGCATCCGGGCCGCGAACCGGCGCACGGCCTCGGGGTCGTCGGAGGCCGACTGCACGGCCTCGGCCAGCAGCGACAGCGCCCCGACCGGGGTCTTGAGCTCGTGCGAGACGTTGGCCACGAAGTCGCGGCGCACCTCGTCCACCCGCCGGGCCTCGGTCCGGTCCTCGACCAGCACCAGCACCAGCGTCGCGCCCAGCGGGGCGATCCGGACGGTGGAGTGCAGCACGGCGGTGGAGCCGTGCGGGAGGTCCATCTCGACCTGGCGTATCTCGCCGTCCCGGCGCACCTGCCGGGCCAGGTCCAGCAGTTCCGGCGAGGTCAGACTGCGGGATTTGACCAGTCCCATGGCGTACGCCGCCGGGGAGGCCTTGACCACGGCGTCGCTGGCGTCCAGCACCACGGCTGAGCTGCGCAGCACCTGCAGGACCCCGGCCACCCCCGAGGGGACCGGATCGTCGTTCGGCGGTTCGGGCGAGCCCACACGTTCCCTTTCACTGAACCGGAAAGCCAACGCCCCGCTGACCCCGGTACCCAGGCCGATCAGCGCGGCCAGCCCGGCGGTCGCGGCATTGACGTTCACAGAGCCAACAGTAAGGGCGGTTTGCCCCGTGAACACTCCCACGGATCATTCCGCCGTACTTGTGTGGCCAAGAGTTCACTTCCAGGTCCCCATTGATTCACCGCCGACATTGTCTCGGGATGCCTGGACGGGGAAGAGTGGTCGGCGTCCGCACAGTACAGAAAGCACATGCGACGACAGGAGCGGGAACCCCATGCGCGACGCCTTCCACGAGGAACTCGACTCGATCAGCGAGACGCTGGTCGAGATGACGCGGCTGGTCGGCTCGGCCATGGCCCGCGCCACCACCGCGCTGCTGGACGCCGACCTGACGCTCGCCGAGTCGGTGATCGCCGCCGACGACAAGGTCGACGAACTGCAGCACACTCTGGACGACAACAGCTTCGACCTGCTGGCCCGGCAGCAGCCGGTGGCCGGCGACCTGCGCACCATCATCACCTCGCTGCGGATGAGCGCCGACCTGGAGCGGATGGGCGACCTGGCCCGGCACGTGGCCAAGGTGGCCCGGCGCCGCTACCCGCAGTCGGCGATACCGCCGGAGATCCGCGGCACCATCGTGGAGATGGGCGACATCGCCTCCGAGCTGGTCTCCAAGGTCGGCTCGATCATCGCCGCGCGCGACGTCGAGGCCGCCCTGGCCCTGGAGGCCGAGGACGACGAGATGGACCGCCTGCACCGCAGCCTGTTCAAATCGCTGATGGACGACAAGTGGAAGCACGGCATCGAGACCGCGGTGGACGTCACGCTGTGCGGGCGCTACTACGAGCGGTTCGCGGACCACGCGGTGTCGGTGGCCAAGCGGCTGGTGTTCCTGGTGACCGGGGAGCACCCGGAGGCGGCGGCCTGAGCGCCGGAACCGCCCGCACCGCCAGCACTGCCTCAACCACCTGAACCACCAGAACCAACGGATCCGGCCGCCTGTCCCCCTCGCGGACAGCCGGCCGGATCCTCACGTTCCTCGCGTTCCTCCGGTCAGGAGCTCAGCTCAGCGCGACCAGCTTCTGTACGTCCGTGATCACCTTCGCCAGGCCCGGCGCCCTGACGATCGCCATCGCCTGCTGCGGGGTCAGGCCGGGGCCCTGCGGGGCAGTCTCCACGGGCTTGCCGGGCTCGACTCCCCCCGTCGTATCGCCGGCCTTCGGGACGCCGCCGACCTCAAGGCTGAACAAAGGGTCGGGCGCCGTTCCGGCCCCGTACAGATACGTCCCGAACCGGCCCTTGCCGTCCGGGTGCGCCTGGGTGACCTTGCCGTTCGCCCCTGGTGCCCGGTAGCACAAGGAGCCGACCGGGCAGTCGACCGCCCGGGTGTCGTCCGGGATGGCGTACCACTGGAAGGTGTTGACCCCGTTGGGACCGACGAGTTCGAACCCCAGGGGTGTTCCCGGGTTGAGCTTCAACCGGAATCCCGGCGGCAGGACCTTGGCCGCCTCGGCGTTGATCTTCGCTTCGATGGCGTACCGCTCGCGGACCGCCGCGGCCGAGGCCGGGACCGATGGGTCCAGAAGCTGCCGGACCTTGGCGAATCCGGGTGCCTGCACCATCTGCTGGAAGGCCGCGGCGTCGATGGGGCCGGCCGTACCCTGGACGGAGCTGTAGATCATGAAGTAGATCTTCGGCGCGGCCAAGTCTGACGGGGCGTACTCGTACCAGGTCATGCCGTGCCCCGGCGCCGTCCGGATCGAACCGCCGGCCACGGCGACCGGCTTCGCCCCGGCTTTGTCAAGCACGTCGGTGGCGTTCCTGCCGCTGGGGTCCAGCTGCAAATAGCAGTCGATTCCGTGCCAACGGAGCGTGAACTCGGGCTCGAAGTCGCCGGTCGGCATGTCGATGATGGCGCCCGGTCGGGGGACGTCCTGGATCGTCACCCCGGCGGGCAGCAGCGGACGGAGCGCTCCCGGAAGCTGCTCGACGACCTCCCGCTGCCGATCCGCATACGTCGGCGCGTCGCTCTCATAAGCCCCCCCCGAGACCTTCCCGCTGTCGGTGCCGAGCGACCAGTCCCCGCTGCCCGACCCGCGCACCCCGCCGGCCACCGTCACCGCCCCGGCGACCACCGCCAGCACGCTCAGGGTCGCCCCGGCCACGGCGAACCCGCGCCGCCGACTCGCAGCCATCCCCTGCGCGATCGCGCCGTCGGCCAGATCCGTGCGGTGCATGGGCTCAGGCTCCTCGAAGAGCCGGCCGATCACGTCGTGGACCAAGAGGTCCGAATCATCTCGTGTCATATTCGCCTCACCTGGTTTCTACGGAGTCGGGAAGCAAGGTCGCGAAGTCGCCCAGCCGGTCGCGCAGCTGCGCGAGCCCGCGGGCGGACATGCTCTTCACCGTGCCGGTGCTGATTCCGAGCGCGGCGGCGGTCTGCTCGACGCTCTGGTCCTCCCAGTACCGCAGCGCCACCACCGCCCGCGTGCGCGGGGCCAACTCGGCCAGCGCGGCGAGGATGGTCAGCCGGACCGCGGCGTCGCCCTCGACGGCCGGCCGGTCGACCAGCCCCTCCAGTGACGCCGCTTCGCGCTGCCACTTGCGGCTGTCGAGAAAGCAGTTGTAGACCACGCGCCGGGCGTAGGCGTCGGGCAGATCCATCACCCGCACCCGGTGCCAGGACCGGAACATCCGCTGGTACGCGGTTTGGACCAGGTCCTCGGCAAGGTGCCAGTCACCGCACAGCACGTAGGCCGAACGCCTCAGGTGGCCCTGGCTTCCCGTGACGAAGTCCCGGAACTCCTCTTGGAGTTCCGGGTTGTTGCCTTTCCTGAGAGATCTCACGCAGATACAACCGGGGTCGGCGGGTGTTGGGTTCTAGGGGTTCTCCGTGCTTTCTTCACTGGGAGCTCTACATTTTCTCCAACGCCAGGTAGCGCAGGTACTCGTCGAGGTCGGCCGGGTTCCCGTCAGCCCGCTCGCGCGCGGTGGGCCGGCTGCGCACCGGCCGCTCCCCCGCCGCCTGCGACAGCCATACCGCCTCACCTCGGGTCAGGGCGGGCAGTGTCTTCTCGACGTCCTGGACGGTGCGGGCCGGCAGGTTCCCGTGCAGCGACCACGATTCCGACCCGCCCGCCGACACCTCGACCTCAGCTTCGGCCGCGACCAGCGCCGACAGCACGGCGGGCCCAGTGTCGGCCGGGACGTCCAGCTCGAAAGCATGACAGGGTTCGTACACCTCGGTCCCGGCTTCCGTCAGGGCCCGCATCAGCACGAACGGCGCCAGCTTCCGGAAGTCGCCGGCGACGCTGGTCACCGAGCAGAACCCGCTGTGCACCATCGTCACCACCACGTCCGTCACCGCCCAGCCGTCGAGCCCCTGCTCCAGCGTGCGCAGCACGGTCTCCTCGGTCGCGCGGTGGTAGACCGGCGGCAGCGCGCCGAGTTCGGTCTCGTAGCGGAACACCCGGCCGCTGCCCGGCGCGCCCGGCGCGACGCGGAACCCGAGCGTGGCACGGAACCTGGTGCTCGGGAAGTGGTTCATGTTCTCGCCGTACTCGCCGACGCCTACGGGCCGCTCGATGTAGACGGTCCGGCTCGGCTCGAAGAGCGCCTCGACGCCGTATTCGTCGGCCAGGGTCGCCGCGACGACCTCCTTCTGGACCTCGCCGTAGAGCAGCACCGAACTCTCGCCGCCGGGCAACGCGCGGGTGCGGATCAGCGGGTCCTGATCGGCCATCTCGATCAGGGCCGCGTGCAGCCGCGTCCGGTCGCCGTCCGCCGCCCGCACCACGGTCTCCAGGCTCGGCCGGGCGAAGTCGGCGGCGGTGTCGCTGGGAGTGCCGCCGACGGTGTCGGCGGCCTCCCCGGAGCCGAACCGGTCGCCGACCCGGATCCCGGACAGCCCCCTGACCTTCGCGATATCGCCGGGCCGGGCCTCGGCGGCGCCGGGGAGCCCGACGACCTCCAGGCCGGTGATGGTCCCGAACCCGGTGCGGTCCCGGGTGCGCAGCAGGCCGTCGCGCAGGCGCACATAGGCGGTCTTGTCCCCGGCCCGGCCGCGCTCGATCGCGAACACGGTCCCGCGGGTTTCGGCGTCCGCGTCGCCGGCCGCGTGCGGAAGCAGTTCCCGCACCCCGCCGACCAGTTCCGCGACGCCGACCCCGGTGATCGCCGAGCCGAAATACACCGGATACGCGCGGCCGAGGGCGGTCTGGCGGGCCAGGGCAGCGCGCAGTCCTCGCTCGTCGGGCAGGCGGTCCTCGACGAGCGCGGCCAGCACGGTTTCGTCATACTCGGCCAGCCGTTCGGCGTCGGACAGGTCCAGATCCGAAGGCCGCACGCGCGCCGCCTTCGTACCGACGCCCTCGACCTCGCTCACGGCGATCGCGCCCGGCGTGAGCAGCCGGCGCACGTCGGCGAGGAGCTCGTCCTGCCGCGCGCCGACCCGGTCCACCTTGTTCACGAACAGCAGGGTCGGCACCCGCAGCCGGCGCAGCGTCTTCATCAGCCGCCGAGTGTGCGCCTGCACGCCCTCGACCGCCGACAGCACCAGCACGGCGCCGTCCAGCACCCCCAGCGCGCGCTCCACTTCGGCGACGAAGTCGGAGTGCCCGGGGGTGTCGATCAGGTTGACCCGCAGGTCGCCGACGCTGAAAGCGGCGACCGCGGTCTTGATGGTGATGCCGCGGCGGCGCTCGAGCTCGCCACGGTCGGTCTGCGTGGTCCCGGCGTCCACGCTCCCGAGCCGGCCGATGCTCCCGGTCTCGAAGAGCAGGCGCTCGGTCAGGCTGGTCTTACCCGCGTCGACATGCGCGAGGATTCCGATGTTCACAGTGGGCACGGTGGGTCGCGTCCTCGAAAGCTCGATCCGAATGGGAAACGGAGATTTCGAAGCGACGGCGCATGCCCGTGCCCTTCCTCGTTCGACAACAGTCCCGACGTTACCGCCGCAGACTCGCAGCCGCCGGGCGGTGGCGCAACTGATTATTCGCGCGCACGCGACCGCCGACGGATGCGAGAATCCGCGGATGCCCGAGCTCTTCCTGATGGTCGGACTGCCCGGTGCCGGAAAGAGCACCCGGGCCGGGCGACTGGCGATCGAACACCGGGCCCTGCGTCTGAGCCCCGACGAGTGGATGCTTCCCCTGTTCGGCGTCGGCGACGTGGACGGCCGACGCGACATCGTCGAGGCCCGGCTGATCAGGCTGGCCTGGGACGCGTTGCACGTCGGCACGAACGTCGTTCTCGACTTCGGTTTCTGGGGCCGCGACGAGCGCACCGCGATCCGTTGGCTGGCAACCGGCGCCGGGGCCGTCAGTCACCTGGTCTACCTGCCGGTCGACCACGCCACCCAGCTTGAGCGAGTCGCGCACCGGCAGGCCACCAAGCCGTGGACGACGGTCCCGATCACCGAGGCCGACCTCCACGCCTGGCGCGCGGCCTTCGAGGAGCCCGACGAGGCCGAGCTGTCCGGCACCGGCGGCTTCGCGGCCCCGCCGCAGGGTTCCGTCGGTTGGCTCGAATGGCTCTCGTTGCGCTGGCCGACCCTCACGTTCCCCGAGGGCGAGGCAACGGGCCCCGGTCGGGCGGATCACGCCCGGCCGGAGCCCGCTTGAGGTTCGGACCCCCGAAAACCTACTTCTTGCCCTGGTTCTTGACCGCCTCGATCGACTCCGCCGCGGCCTTCGGGTCCAGGTACTCCCCGCCGGTCTTCGTCGGCCGCAGGTCGCCGTCCAGCGTGTAGAGCAGCGGGACGCCGGTGGGGATGTTCAGGGCAGCGATGTCCTCGTCCGAGATCCCGTCCAGGTGCTTCACCAGCGCGCGCAGTGAGTTGCCGTGTGCGGCCACCAGTACCGTGTTGCCCGCGCGCAGGTCCGGGACGATCGCGTCGTACCAGTAGGGCAGCATGCGGCCGACGACGTCCTTCAGGCACTCGGTCTGCGGACGCAGTTCGGTCGGCAGACCGGCGTAGCGCGGGTCCTCGTACTGCGAGTACTTGTCGTCCACGGCCAGCGGCGGCGGCGGGACGTCGTAGGACCGGCGCCACAGCATGAACTGCTCCTCGCCGAACTCCGCCAGCGTCGCGGCCTTGTCCTTGCCCTGCAGCGCGCCGTAGTGCCGCTCGTTCAGCCGCCAGCTGCGGCGCACCGGGATCCAGTGCCGGTCGGCGGCCTCCAGCGCGATGTTCGCGGTGCGGATCGCGCGGCGCAGCACCGAGGTGTGGACCACGTCCGGCAGCAGGTCGCGCTCGCGCAGCAGCTCGCCGCCGCGCACGGCCTCGGCCTCGCCCTTGGCGTTGAGATTGACGTCCACCCAGCCGGTGAACAGGTTCTTGGCGTTCCACTCGCTCTCGCCGTGGCGGAGCAGGATCAGGCGTGATTCGGCGGTCATGGCGCCAGCCTACTTCGGGGCTTCCGGCCCGTTCTCGTCCCGGGTGTCCGGTGTCCGCTCGATGAGATGGCGGAAGGCTGCGAGGTTCGCCAGCGACTCCCCGCGGGACGTCCGCCACTCCCATTCGCGCCGGATCGCGGAGGCGAAGCCCAGCTCCAGGAGCTGGTCGAAGGAGGAGTCGGAGGCCGCTACCGCCTCGCCGAGGAGCTGGTCCACGACCTCCGGGGTGATCAGGCCCAGCGGCAGCCGGCCGACCAGATACACGTCGCCGAGCCGGTCCAGGGCGAAGGCCAGCGAGCCGAGCCGGGTGTTGCGCTCCAGCAGCCAGCGGTAGACGCCCTCGTGGTTCTCGTCGGGCCGGCGGGCCACGAACGCGTTGAGCGACAGCGTGTGGTCGCCGACCACCAGCGAGCACGTGGTCCACAGCTTGTGCTCGCCGGGGAGCTTCACGACGAACGTGCCGTCCTCGGGCCGCTCGTACTCCACCCTGGCGTCGGCCAGCGCGTCCAGCACCGCCGAACGCGCGGCGGCCTTGATGCCTTCTCGATCACCACCCATGGGTCCGACCTTATTGCCGCGCTACCGGTCCCGCGCTATCGGTCCCGCACTTGCTTGCCGCGCACTATTGGCCCGCGCACAACTCGCGGTACCGGAACGCGCGCAGATCCTCTATAGAGCGGCTGTAGACGTCGGCGGTCGCAGCCGCAGTCGCGGACCAGCCGAAGCATGCCGCGTGCTCGACGGCGTTCTCGCCGTAGTCGGCCAGCAGATGCGGCGCGTCGAGCAGCCGGGCGACCGCGGTGGCGTAGTCCGCCGGGTCATGGCCGGTGACCAGGATGCCGGAGCGGCCGTCGGCCACGGCCGTGGCCAGGCCGCCGACCCGCGCGGCCACCACCGGCGTGCCGCAGGCCTGCGCCTCTATGGCGACCAGGCCGAAGGATTCGCTGTAGGACGGCACGACGGCGATGTCCGCGGCCCGGTACCAGTCGGCCAGCCGGGTCTGGTCCACCGGCTTCACGAACCGCACCACGTCCGCGATCCCCAGCCGGCGCGCCAGCCGGTGCAGGTGCGTGGGCTCGGCCAGCCCCGATCCGCTGGGCCCGCCGACCACGGCGACCACCAGCTTGTCCCGGCGCTCCGGGGACCGCGCGATCAGCTCGGCGGCGGCCCGCAGCAATACGTCCGGGGCCTTCAGCGGCTGGATCCGGCCGACGAAGACCAGCACCGAGGCGTCCGCCGGCAGCCCCACCGACTCCCGGGCCGCCGCCTTGTCCCCCGGACGGAAGCGGTCCAGGTCCACACCGGGGTTCACGGTCGACACCCGGTCCGGGTCGGCGTCGTACAGCCGCACCAGCTCCGAGGCCTCCTGGTCGGTGTTGGCGATGAGCCGGTCGGCGGCGTCCACCACCTGGTCCTCGCCGACCAGCCGGGCCGTGGGCTCCGGGTCGTCGCCGAGCGCCAGGGCGGCGTTCTTCACCTTGCCCAGGGTGTGCATGGAGTGGATCAGCGGGACGCCCCAGCGCTCCTTGGCCAGCCAGCCCACCTGGCCGGAGAGCCAGTAGTGGGAGTGGATCAGGTCGTAGTAGCCGGGCTCGTGCATGGCCTCGGTGCGCAGCACGCCGGAGGTGAAGGCGCACAGCTGGCCCGGCAGGTCCTCCTTGGACAGGCCCTCGTAGGGACCGGCCGTGACGTGTCTCACCAGGACGCCGGGGGCGAGGTCGACGGCCGGGGGCAGCGCGCCGGTGGTGGCCCGCGTGAAGATCTCCACCTCGATGCCGAGGTCGGCGAGCCGCCGCGAGAGCTCCACTATGTAGACGTTCATGCCGCCGGCGTCGCCGGTACCCGGCTGGTGCAGCGGGGAAGTGTGCACGGACAGCAGCGCCACACGCCTGGGCAGCGATTCCAAGGCGTTTTACCTCCTACGTCGGGAATCCGGGCACGGCTGTGTGGCCGACAACGATGCAACGGCGGGACCTCGGCGGCGCATTCCCGGCAAGCCCGGGACCGGCACCGGACGGCACCGGCCGGCCACCGACCGGACCGGGTATCGGTCCGATCATCCGATGACTTTACGGTGCATTGCCCGGATCGCCGTGCCGGTGACTGATCGGTGAGACGCGGGGCGGACGCGCGCTCAGAACCCGGTATCCGCGGCACAAAAGGACCCGGCCCCGTGCAGCCGTCCACGCGGGGACGCGAACGACACGGGGCCGGGCAGGCGCGCGGGTCTGCACTCGCACACCGCCGAGGGTCGGGCTCCCTCGGAGGGCTCTCAGAGTGGCATGTCCGATGTCAAAACCACATAAGAAAATTGACTACGCGTCGTAGTAGATACTCGAAGGTCAGCGCCTTCCCCAAGGTCACGGGCCTATTTGCGAGCGTATGGCGCGGAGGTGGCGCGCATCGATGTCTTTATATCGGGCCCCTCGCAGGCCCATCCCGACAGCGGTGTCGAGGCGCGCGCCACCGGAAAGCTGCCGTCAGACATCGCGCACGTGCCCCGCATCACACCAGCAAGCATCCGCTTGCAATTGCAAGCACTCGCGTGCCACGCTGAACGCATGCCCCACAATCCCCTGGGAGCCCTCCCGATCGGGCCGCTCGGCGAGTACATCCGCGAGCAGCGCCGCAGCGCGCAGTACTCAGTGCGGCAGCTGGCGCAGGCCGCGGGGGTGTCGAATCCCTACCTCAGCCAGATCGAGCGGGGGTTGCGCAAGCCCAGTGCGGAGATCTTGCAGCAGCTTGCGAAGGCGCTGCGGATCTCGGCCGAGACGCTGTATGTGCGGGCCGGGCTGTTGGACGGAGGCGCCGACGTCGATCCAGACGCGGCGACCGAGAAGGTGCGGGCCGCTGTCGCGGACGACCCGTGGCTCAGTGCGCGGCAGAAGCGTGCGCTGCTCGACATCTATGAGGCGTTCCGGTTGGAGAGCGCTCGGGATGTGGCGGCGCGGGATGCCAAGAACGACGAAGACATCGACGGCATCGAAGACATCGAAGACGAAGACAACCGTGAGATCCGTGGCTCGGCGGTGGCCGGGCCCACCGAGCAGTGAATCGAGAAGGAGCCCTCATGAACCTGGTGGACAGTGCCCGCAAGACCGTGACGACCAGCGTCACCAACCCCAAGCCCTTCTACTTCGCCGCCGGTGTCGGTGACGCCGCGGTGGCCGCGCTCAAGGACGCGCCGGCGCTGCTGACCGAGGCCGGGACGAAGGCCGGCGAGGTGGCGACCTCCGTGGCCGGCAAGGTCGCCGGGGTGGCCGAGAGCGTGCAGTCGAAGATCGCGCTGGGCCAGTTCCAGGACGACGCCAAGGCGCTGCGCGAGAAGATCTCCGAGCCGGACCTGCGCGCCGCCCGGGAGAAGGCCCAGACCCTGCTGCTGATGCAGGTGGGCCGGGCGCTGGAGATCGCGGGCAAGGCCGTGGAGACCTACGACGGCTACTCCGAGCGCGGCAAGACCGTCGTGGACCGGGTGCTGGCCGGCCGGGCCACCGAGGTCGAGGTGGTCGCGGTGCAGGAGACCCGGGGCGCCGAGGCGGTGCGGGTCGAGTCGGTCGTGGTGATCGAGGACGAGGAGCCGAAGACCGCGGCCGCGCCGGCCGGCAAGCCCGCCGCGTCGGCCAAGTCCGAGGCCGCCGCCCCCAAGGCCGCCGCCGAGCAGCCGCAGGCCAAGGCCAAGGCGACCGGCGGCAGCAGCTCCGGCACCGCCAAGAAGGCCACGCCCCGCCGCACCGCCAACGGCAGCGCCGCCAAGAAGACCGGCGACGCCTGAGCACGGCGACCGCCAGTAGGCCGCGATCGTTGGTAGATCGCGAGGAGACTGGGAACGAGCCCGCCGGTCGCGTACGTTGAACGTAGCGACCGGCAGGCACCCTGGACCCAACCGTAGAAGGAGGACGACGGAATGATCGGCTCCGCACTGCGCGACGGCCTGACCAGCTTCCTCGCCATCATCTCCCTGGCCGTTCTGGTCGGGCAGGTCGTCGTCCTGGTCGACGCCGCCCTGCGGCGCGAGGACGCCTACCGCGCCGCCGGCAAGCTCACCAAGCCCGGCTGGCTGATCATCCTCACCGTGGCGATCGCCGCGAACCTGCTGCTGGGCCTGCTGTTCACCATCGTCGGCGTGGTGGTCGCGATGGTCTACTGGGTGGACGTCCGCCCGGCGCTGAAGCAAGTCGCCGGCCCCAAGCGCAAGAGCGGCAGCGGTAGCAACCAGGGCCCGTACGGCGGCTGGTGAGGACCCAGACGCTGCCCTACGCCGGCCCGGCCGGCGGGGGGACCGTCGAGTACGCCCTGGCCGGCACCGCCGGCCCGCCCACCACAGTGTTCCTGCACGGCCTGGCCGGCTCCATCGAGGACACCCGGCCGCTGGCCTCCGGCGTGCCCGGCCGCAAGGTCTTCGCGCATCTGCCCGGCCACGGCGCCTCCACCGGCCCGGACCCGCTCGGCTACGACACCCTGGCCGCGGCCGCCCTGGCCGTCGCCGATCACGAGCACGCCACCGCGGCCTTCGGCGTCTCGCTCGGCGCGGCCACCCTGCTCCGCGTGCTGAGCCGCACGCCTGACCGCTTCGAGCGGGTGGTGCT
The DNA here is from genome assembly GCF_018274385.1 of Catenulispora pinistramenti. Lineage (GTDB taxonomy): Bacteria > Actinomycetota > Actinomycetes > Streptomycetales > Catenulisporaceae > Catenulispora > Catenulispora pinistramenti. The sequence continues at coordinate 13,765 of NZ_JAAFYZ010000219.1, forward strand.
GTACCTGCCGGCCGTCGCCGACGTCCCGCGCCGCCCCGAAGCCGTCGCCCCGCACCGCGATCTCGCCTCCCGACTGGCAGCCGCGGACGTCCCCGGCGTCGCCGACGCCCTCCTGCGCACCCAGCCGCTCGCGGTCCGCGACTCGCCGATCGCCCGCGACTGGGCCGAGCGCCGGGCTGAGGAACTGGTCGCCGAGGACCGCGACCCGGGACGCTGGCTCCCGCTCGCGACGGCCGTGCCGCTGGATCCGGAGGGCCTGGAGCGGCTGCGCGCCGTCACGGTCCCGGTCCTCGTGATCGCCCAGGAGGGCGATCCGGCGCATCCGGTCCAGACCGCGCGCCGGGTGGCGCGGGCCCTGCCCACGGCCCGGCTGGAGGTCTTCGACGCCGCCGGCGCACTGTGGGGCCACCGCGCCGAACTCAGGGCCCTCACCACCGAATTCCTGGGCTCGATCGGGAACCTTTTGCGATGATATACGTTCGGTAACACACCGGCCTCGACCTGCGATTTCTTTTCTCAGGGTTTTCTCACAGCGGTCTCAGCGAATCCCTGGGGCGCGCGGGTCATAGTTATCTCACCCCCGAAAAACCCGGGAGAGCCCGACTCCCGGACGGTGTGGCTGCTGACGAGACGGCCACGCCGGGCCCCGGTCCCTTGGGACCGGGGCGTCGGGTCAACTCGCAGGACCCCTGGGAATGTGGACCGGTGGGGGCGCCGCTCACGCGGCGTCTGGTGTGTGGGATGCAAGATGCAGGACCCGGACCGCCCGTCCGGTGAGGCCGCTCAGCCCTCCTCCCTGAGCAGCGGCCACGCCGGCGGGCGGTTCGGCTTTTCCGGACACCCCAGCAGACGAGCGCATAGCGGCTGGCTTTAAAGCGCGCTTAACGGGCACGTGCTCTGATTGGCACCGCGCGCCGCGGCGCGAGCCGGCCTGGGACTGCTCCCGCCGCGACGCGCCTCTTCTCAGAACCAGGACTTGCTCACACCAGAACCTGCTCACATCAGAGCACGCTCACATCAGAGCACGCTCACATCAGAACCCGCTCACGCCTGCCGCGCCCGCCGCGCCCCGGCCGGGCTCTCCTCGGGCGTGGCCAGATGGCCGGTGGTGAGCAGCTCCAGCGCCGCCAACAGCACCGGGCGCATCTCCTCCGGCAGCGAGCCGATCGCCTCTGCGTGGACCCGGTCCACGATCGCCTGGGTGCGCTCGGCCATCTCGGCGCCGGCGTCGGTGACCGCGATGACGCGGGCCCGGCGGTCGCCCGCCGAGGGCCGGCGCTCGGCCAGGCCCGCCTTCTCCAGGGCGTCGACCGTCACCACCATCGTGGTCTTGTCCATGTCGCCGAGCTCGGCGATCTGGATCTGGGTGCGTTCCTCCTCCAGCGCCTTGACCAGCACGCAGTGCATGCGCGCGGTCATGCCGACCTCGGCCAGCGCCGCGGCCATCTTGGTGCGCAGGACGTGGGAGGTGTGGTCGAGCAGGTACGACAGGTCGGGCGCCGTGCGCTCCGCGGTGCCGGCGGTGCGGGCGGGGGCCAGGGAGGTCATATCCACAGTCTAGCGCGGCATAGCTCTCCAAGTAGATCTTCCCGAGAAGGATTGTCTACTTCAAAACTATCCGCTACGGTCAGTCCTGTCGGCGCCGGGCCCCAGCGCACCTTCCTCGTCACTGAGCTCCCCAGGAGTGATCATGTCCTTCGCATCCCGTCCCGCCGGCGCCTCGCGGCGCCTGGCGCTGGCCGTGATCGCCACCAGCGCCCTGATGGCGGTGCTGGACGGCAGCATCGTCACCGTCGCGATGCCGTCCATCCAGTCCCACCTGGGCTTCTCCTCGGCCGGCCTGAGCTGGGTGGTGAACAGCTACCAACTGGCCTTCGGCGGTCTGCTGCTGCTCGCCGGACGGCTCGGCGACCTGCTCGGCCGCAAGCGGGTGTTCCTGGCCGGCATGGCGTTGTTCGTGGCGGCCTCGGCGGTGGCCGGGGCCGCGACCTCGCCGGCGATGCTGGTCGCGGCCCGGTTCGGGCAGGGGGTCGGCGGCGCGGCGTCGTCCGCGGTGAGCCTGGGCATCCTGGTCACGCTGTTCACCGAACCGCGTGAGCGGGCCAAGGCGCTGGGCGTGTTCGCGTTCACCGGGGCGGCCGGCGCCTCGATCGGCCAGGTGCTCGGCGGCGTCCTGACCGACGCGCTGAGCTGGCACTGGATCTTCATGATCAACATCCCGATCGGCCTGGCGACGCTGGCCGCCGCGGTGAAGGCGATCCCCGCCGACCGCGGCGCCGGACTGCGCTCCGGGGTGGACGTGCTCGGCGCGCTGCTGGTCACCGGCGGCCTGATGCTCGCGATCTACACCGTGGTCGGCACCGCGACGGCCGGCTGGACCTCGGCCCGCACCCTGGGCCTCGGCACGCTGTCCGCCCTGCTGATCGCCGGCTTCTTCGGCCGCCAGGCCACCGCCGCCGCCCCGCTCATGCCGCTGCGGATCCTGCGCTCACGCGGCGTGGCCGGCGGCAACGCGGTGCAGCTGCTGATGATCGCCGCGATGTTCGCCTTCCAGATCGTGGTGGCCTTGGACATGCAGAAGGTGCTCGGCTACGACGCCACCAGGACCGGCCTGGCCATGCTGCCCGCGGCGGTCGCGATCGGGGCGGTGGCGCTCGGCGTGTCAGCGCGGCTGATCGCGCGGTTCGGCGCCCGCACGGTCCTGGTCGCGGGCCTGGTGCTGCTGATCGGCGCGCTGGCCCTGCTGCTCCGGATGCCGACGCACGCGCACTACGTTCCCGACCTGCTGCCGACCATGGTGCTGATCGCCGGCGGCGGTCTGGCCATGCCCGCGGCGGCCGGGCTGGGCATGTCCGGGGCCCGGGAGCAGGACGCCGGGGTGGTGTCCGGGCTCTTCAACACCACGCAGCAGATCGGCGCGGCCTTCGGCGCGGCGGTGCTGTCCACCCTGGCCGCCGGCCGGACGGCGCACCTGCTGCGGGCCGGCCACGACCCGGCGGACGCCCTGAGCAGCGGCTACCACGTGGCGTTCGCGATCGGGGTCGCGCTGCTGGTCGCGGCGCTGCTGGTGGCGGTGTTCGGGCTGCGGGGCGTCGGGTCCGGGTCCGACGCCCCGGAGGCGGCGGGCGACGCCGACACCGCCGAGGCGCCGCGCCAGACCACCTCAGGCCTCGACCTCGCGCCGACCGCCTGACTGCCGAACCGCGTGCCGCCTGACCGCTCAGGCCTGCCCGACCGCGAGCCCTTCGACGCCGACCGCGTCGGAGGGCTCGCGCGTACGCAGTCCGAGCAGAGCACTGAACACGCAGTACCCCAGGAACGCCGCCAGCGCCTCGACCGCAGCGGCGGGCAGATCGACATCAGCCTTGAACACCAAGTCGGGCAGCTTCAACACGACGCCGGCCGCCGCCGAGATCGTGACCGCCGAACGCCACGGATGCCGCCGCATCTCCAGCCAGCTCATCAGGCGCGGCATCCGCTCGACCGCCACGGCCCACGTGCCAGTCACCAAGCCGTACAGCTGAGCACTCCACGTCCAGCGCTCGGCCAGCGCAGCACAGCAGTCGACGATCACGTCGAGCGTCGAGGCGCCGCCGACGACCGTGCCGGCCCGCAGCCGGGCGCGGACGCTGAAGACCATCGCGACCGGCACCGCGAGCGCCACCAGCGCCGACATCGCCCCCTCGGTCCAGCCCGCGTGGGCGATGTTCCCGGCCGAGACCACGGCGATCGGCGCCAGGGCCAGGACCGCGACGGCCTGGGCCCGCACCACCGTCGCCAGGGTCCGCGGGGTCCGGCCGAGCAGCCAGGGGGCGATCACCGCGAGCAGGAAGGCCGTGCCCGCGCACATCGCCGCCACCTGGGCCAACAGCGCCGGGACCGCGTAGTAAACAGCCTGATTCGGCCACGGCGCCGCGGGCGCGCCGCCCCGCAACGCCAACCCCGCGGCGCCGACCGAGGCGATCACACAGGCCACGAGGGCCCAGGCGGCGATCCGCGCGCTGTGCAGGGCGCAGTCGCGGTTGAACTCGGCGGCCAGCTCTTCCGGGGCGCCGAAACGCGCGGTCGCCCGCCGGGCCGCGGCCTGCGGCGTCTGCCCGGCCGCCTCCTCCTCGGCGACCAGATCGGCCAGGTGTGCCGAGACCTCGCTGACGATGCGCCGGCGGCCTCGCAGGCCGACCCGGAGTCGCCAGGCCAGGTCGTCGGCGTAGGCCTCGATGGAGCGGTACGGCGTCGTGCCGCCGGCCTGTCGCACGGCATCGGCCTGTCGCAAGGCATCAGCCTGCTGCACGTCATCGGCCTGCTGCGCGCCGCCGACCCGTCGCGCGGCACCGAGCCGCCGCAGCCCGGGCCTCACGCGCCCACCGCCCCGACTGCCCCGACT